>JABMQF010000025.1 GCA_013203345.1 Candidatus Woesearchaeota archaeon | reverse complement strand
AAATTAATGTGACTACTAAGAAAACTAAAACTAAAAAAAATTCATTAAAAGAATCAATAATTGATCACCCCTTCGGGGAAATTGTAGTTTTGACAAAGTTATTTTTTGTGCGCGAAGTTAGTGGTTGCTAGTAGACTGCCTGGTTTCCAGTAGACTCCCGAATGATTTTGTGTTAATACTACCTTTTTTCTTTGTTTTCGTGTTTTTACTCGTTATTTGTAAATAACCATCTAGTAAATCTTATTAATAAAGATTGCTTTATTATGTCGGGTTCGTGCCCGGGTGCGGAACACCCTCAAAGCTCCCCTTTGAAGCCGCGCCCCAAGGCACAAAATCCTATAACAACCCGAGGTGGTTGAAATGGAAAGTTATGACGATACATCAACAATGGATTTTTTCGTACCAGATACTGCGCTTGTCGCAATGTATGACCAACAGAAAAGAGATTCGATATCCACATCACTGGAAAATAAAGGGATAAGAGTAAAGAAGGTCGGAAATCCAATAGCAGCAATATCTTACCTGAATAGCAACGAAGTGCATCTTTTTGTAGCAGGCGAAGGACATGAAAGTGTCGCAGACTATGTAGAGTCAAGGACATCAAGCTACGGCACACTGACCCTTGCAGTTGCTAACGAAGATCACCGCGCTGACAAAAGGTTCAAAACAGAAGATGATCTGCACAGATTCTGCATAAGTGATGAAATCATAATGGAATACACAGGCAATGAAGACGCGCAGAATAGCAGGCGAGAATCAGATGAGCGCATATCAAACATAGAAATGCATCTCGGACTTGTAAATCATCTTTGAACTATATGCTATTACACCTTGATAGTATACACAGGTTCGAGTTCTGCAGATAATTCACACATACCAAGATCAAGTGTGCGCTGAACAACCTCGCGACCTCGGTAGGAAAATTGCAACTCCTTCACATTGGATATTATCTTCTTACCCACACTGTTTGCCATGTCAATCTTGAAATACCTCTTACCCTTAATCTCAAAAACCTTCTCAACAGATAATGCATCCTGGAATGCATAGCCACCGCCATGCGGAACTATATTCGCCCTGGCAAGCCTATGATATACACCTAACTCCTCCGCCCTACTAGAGAAACCAGCAAGGTCCATCTGATGAGGTGTGAAACTATGATTCCCCCTCACAAGATAAGACGGAAGATCGGCACGAATAGATATTGGAAGCAAAGACTTCCTTGAATTGAAAACCTGACAACCGAGCGCAATCTCATTAAGATTCAGCAGACCTTGATGAGTGTTGTTGCACAAAACCTTACCATGGTCAAAGAGCATCTTGAACGCAAGCTCTCTTCTCTTCTTTGCGAAATCCTCTGCAAAAAGATTGAAATTATAATACTCTGAAGCGTCATGGCCGTCCAGTATGTATGATGGACCGAAAGGCGTTTTGACACGCCTGCATTCCTCGCGCAACTGCTTGCTCATGTTCCAGTATAGCCCGCTGCCCTTATCTGTGTCGCCCTTCAATTCAGAACATCCTGCGTGAAGTATCACTGCGTAACGCGGCAACTTAAGTCCAGACTCCTTTTCATGCACCTTGAACACGTCGATGAAATGATTGCCCTTATAGAAATCCCACTGCACACGCACGTTGTTGACATAGCTCGATTCATGCTCCAGGTCGTACACCCTCCGAAGTATCTTGCGGGGACTGGGAAGCTTGTTAAGTCCGCCGACAAGCATGCCGCAGCAGTTGGGCTTGACATCAAGCACCACCATCTTCTCTCTTCCACCACCCCATGAAAGCTTACCACCATATGATATGCCCTGCTCCCACCTACCCGCATTCCTACTTACAGTCTCGTCAGGAGTCGTAACAAAAGTAGCATCAGGCTCAAGACCATATTTCTGCTGCACATAATGCATCTTAGCCAGCCCATAACGCATATTAGAAATACACAGATGTGAAGCTCCATCATTCAGCCCTGTAGAAAATATATGTTTCTTTGCGCGATTCAACAACGCCTTCTTGGATTTTGGTAACGGCTTCATGATTCTTCTTTTATCAGCTTGTAAGAAGTGACCTCCCCTATCTCACTTGCTCTCTTAGCAAGATCCTTCTTCAATGTTTTCGAAACTGCTATAGTCTCCTTGTAAGCCTTCTTTGACATTTTCCTGCTAACAGCATAATAAAGCTTACTATAATCCTTTAACCTCTTGTGAACTCTGTCCTCTATAATCTCTTCCATCGTACCTGATTTACCCATGATGCCTCTGACCATACCCATGAAACCAAGCCGTTCTATAGCATCAGCGTCAAACACAACCTTCTGTTCAGGCGAACTTGGAGGTATCATAGACTCAGGAGTATGCCTTATTATTACCTGCTGAATCTCTCTGCTGATCTTCTCGTCATCAATATATGCTTTAAGAATCTCATTAGCTCTTGCAGCACCGTCAAGACCATGGAACAAACCATTAGGCGCATTAATTCTGCCGATGTCGTGCAACAAAGCACCGCATGTCAACACAAAAGGATTTATCGGCTCTTTAATCTTTTTCGCTATCTCAATTGAAAGACGGCAAACCTCAAGCACATGAGAGTAATCATGACCTTCTGCCCTATGATGCTTGATTTTGACAAAATCAATTATGTGCTCAACAACCACAATCTCTTCAGGATAAAGACGTCTCTTGAAAACCATAATAACACCTCACTTGGCCGAAGGCCCTCTTTTTAAAATATCACCGACAGTGTGCAACTCAAGAAGATTTGTCTTGCCCTTTATGTTAAAGGGATGCGCTGCAGCGACAACAACCCGGTTACTTTTCTTAATCATCTTGCGATTATAAGCTGTCTTAATTGAATTGAAGATAAGATCCCTTGTAGATTTTATACCACCATCCTTTAACAGCAAAGGATGAATGCCCCAGTAAAGAGCCATCTGTCTGACCACCTGTTCAGTAGGAGTCACAGCTATTATATCCGCATTAGGTCTGTACTTAGCTATAAGCTGTGCAGAAAAACCAGAACAAGTCGCGACAACAACCTTAGATATGCCCACATCCTCAACAATATCATGCACTGCCTTGGCAATCGCCTCATCCAAATTAGTCTTGTGGCGACGAGTCTTCACCTGCAATGCAGACTCAGTAATACGGGCAATCTGTACCATCATTGATACAGCCTTGTCAGAGTACTTACCTATAGCTGTCTCTTCTGAAAGCATTACAGAATCAGTACCATCAAGTATTGCGTTAGCGACATCACCAGCCTCCGCCCTTGTCGGACGCGGACTACGCACCATAGACTCAAGCATCTGAGTTGCTGTAGTAACAGGCACACCTGCAACATTACACTTCCGAATTATCATCTTCTGTATCAAAGGAACGCGCGACTGAGGAAGCTCAACACCAAGATCTCCTCTCGCAACCATCACCGCATCAGCAACAGCTGTGATCTTATCTATATTTTCGACAGCACGAGAGTTCTCAATCTTAGCAATAACCTTCACATGATGCTTACCAAGAAAAGACTTGATTTGAATCACATCCTTAGGTCCGCGTATGAAAGAAGCAGCAACAAAATCTATGCCATTCTTAAGTCCGAACGAAATATCCTCCCTATCCTTCTTTGTAAAAACAGGCATCTTAGCAAGACACGCAGGATGATTAACACCTTTACGATTACCTAATGGACCGCCATTCACAACTTTGCAGATTATGCTGTCTTTAGTCTTCCTCTTAACCCTTAAAGAAAGAAAACCTGAATCAATGAATATCTTCTCGCCAGGCTTGACATCACTAACCAATCCCTTGTAATTAACATAGACCTGCTCGTCATCACCCAGAATCTTTTTTGTCGTAAGAATGAATTCTGAATCCTGCTTAAGAACAGTGCCCGTCTTGACAAGACCTGTGCGTATCTCAGGACCCTGAGTATCAAGCATTATAGCAATATCCTTTGAAACAGCCCTTATTTTACGGATGAAACCAAGATACTGCTTACGATCACCATGTGAACAGTTGATTCTTGCTATGTTCATACCAGCATGGTATAACTTACTTATAGCAGCAACAGAATCAGTAGCGGGACCTATAGTGCAGATTATCTTTGTCTTTACGATTACGTTTCACCTCTCTTAACTTATATATTCATAACATCAGATGTTTAAAAAGGTTTCTGTGGGTTTTCGCGAAAAGCATAAATAAACAAGCATAAAAAAGAGTGTATGGAACCACACCCTATAGCCCGGATGATTGCAGAGAAAGGCATTAATAGTTCTGATATGTCAATGTTCCCTGCAGACAAAAAAGAAGAAATATATTCACAGGCAGCAGACATACTTATGCGATTGAACAAAATGGACGAAGCACTTACTGCAATGGAAATGTCAGGCAGACCTTTACCTGTTGACAAGCTTAAGAATATTGCAGAGGACAGGATGTCACTCGGACAATACAAAGAGGCGTATGCACTGCTTAAGCGAATAGGACAGCAAGAGATGGCAGAATTTGTGAGGTTGAACTTCCTATGATACGATTAGTGTTTGTTGGCAAGACAAAAGAATACAGGAAAGAGATAGATGAGTATATGAAACGGATGTCTGCGCTTGCGCGTGCTGAAGTTGTTGAAGTCAAGGAAGAAAAGATAACCAATTATTCTGAGAAGGTGAAAACAGCTGAGGGAGAAAGAGCTCTTCGTGCGGCAGGCGACAGATATATTGTAGGGCTTGATGAAAGAGGAAAGCAGATGACCTCAGACGAGCTGGCCAAGTTCTTGAAGGATAAAGATGATGTCGCATTTGTTGTCGGTGGCGCGCTCGGGCTTTCAAAAGAAGTGATTTCAAAGAGTGATACTGTGCTTTCACTTTCTAAAATGACCTTGACACACCAGATGGCGCGATTGGTACTGGTGGAACAGGTATACAGGGCACACATGATAATGAAAGGTAGGAAGTATCACAAGTGATATATTATTGATTTCTTTGATGAAAATTGCAAGATGAATAATCGGTAGACATGGCGTTTTTGCTTTGTTGAATAGCATTCTTTGCATTCCAGACATGGCGTGGGTGATGCTGAACTTTTTGCTTTGTTGACTTCGTGGTTTGCTTGGCTGACGTTGAGCTTTTTGCTTTGTTGAATAGTATTCTTTGCATTCCAGACATGGCAGGGCTTGACTGCCTGCGCAATACCAATGCCGCGCTCGCACGGTTGTGGTTTTTGATGTTGTTCGCCCAACTGCGTTAGGTTTTTTCAGTTATGAGTTTAGGCTCGCTAGGCGGCAATGGTAGCACAAGCAGCGTGTTTGTTATTGGTTGTGCGGGTGCTGGCAGCTTGTTTGTTATTGGTTGTGTGTGCAGGCAGCTTGTTTGTTATTGGTTGTGTGTGCAGGCAGCTTTGTTGTTGATTGGATTGTTGGTGGAACAGGGGTTAAGGTATTGGTTTTGCTGGAAGAAGGATTGCAGCAGCCTGTGCTGACTTATCACATACCTTCAAGTGAAACATTTATTAATCATACTGAATTCTTGAGTGTATGAATAAATACCACCTAGAAGCGAAAGCAAGCCTCGGTAAGATAGACTTTAGTGTAAAACAACTGCCCAAGAAATTAGGCATTGTATCAACAATACAATATCTTGGTGAGATGAAGAAGATTGTCGACTACCTTTGGAAAAAAGAGATAAAAGCAGTGATTGCAGGACAGGTGCTGGGCTGTAACGCAGGTGCAGCAATGATCTGCAAAGATGATGTCGACGCGTTCCTCTATGTAGGTTCAGGCGAGTTCCACCCTATAGGTGTTGCTACCAGAACAGGTAAACCTGTTTTCGTGCTCAACCCTGTATCAATGAATATTAAAAAAATAGATGAAAACCAGATTGCTGAGATAAGGAAAAGAAAGAAAGCCATGCTCACAAAATTCCATGTCGCAGAGACAATCGGTGTGTTGATGACAACAAAAAACGGCCAGAGCTCTGTGCAAGGCGGGCTGAAGAAAGTGAAAGACATTGAGAAAAAATATCCTAATAAGAAATTCTACAGATTTGTATGTGGCACACTGGATTTTTCAGATCTTGAGAATTTTCCTTTTATTGACTGCTGGTTAAACACTATGTGCCCGAGGATAATGGAAGACATCAATGTGCTGAATGTTGAGGATTTGGAGTGAACCACTATGTTACTGAAATATCTTGACCTGCACAACAAGATCCTGCGGGATGCCGCTGATCCTGAAAAGGTTGCACAGGAACTCATTGACAATGGGTATTATGCTGTCGGAGTGAACTCCCACAATGAAGATGGAGAGGTAAAGAACAAGGAGAACTACTACAAGTTCTTTGAATCTCATTTCGAACTGTTCGAGAAGAAAGGGCTTCTCATGTTCCCAGCAGTAGAGATAAAGATAAGAGACAGTGATTATTCAAGACTTCCAGGCCTTATATCAGAGTTCTCGCGAAAGTATGTTCCTGTAGGACATAAAGGAGATGTGCATCACGTCCCATTCCTAGTGTTTGTCCATGGAGGACATGCAGAAGCGAACACGCTGACGTGCAGAAGTAAATAGGCTGACCTGCTGTGCCATCCAGAGAAGGAATGTGGAGAGCTGACTGACCCGAACGCATCAGATGCTGCAGAGAATGGAGTAGGCATAGAAGTCAACTACAGGGAATACAAGTCCAGCAATGACAAGAACACCCACAAGAACAAAGTGGCTGACACAATCTCCAAGGTCAAGAAGGCGGACGGCAAGCTGTTCCTGTTCACAGCAATGATACAAGAGAAAGAGATTGTAGATGTCACAGAACTCATCTCGTACGGCCAGGAGCTTCATCCCAACCTTGTGCGCGAGAGCATACAGAACGTGCATGACCTCATCATGAAAAAGTACGGAAAGCTGTTGGCGAATACCAATTATAGTATCGATGCGATGAAAGAAAGGCACAGTATATAGTCACTCCAGATGGAGTGCCTTGATTTCTTTGTGTATGTACTCAAGATTCTTCTCTATTATCTCTTTCTGGTGCTCCCCTGTCTGCTCACACAATCCCCTTGTATGACCCTCGATAGATATGAAACCATCATAACCCTTATCAGCAAGCTTCTGAAAGACCTTGTCCAGATAACTGTGATTCATCTCAGTCATATGAAAAGGGACATGGGTCTTATTCTCAGAGTGGCCGCTTACATGGACATGAAATATCTGCTCATCCATCCAGTCAAGGAACTCAATAGGCATATCCTCACCATGAGTATAAGCGTGAATAAGATCAAATGTTATGCCAAGATTCACTGACCCTACCTCGTGCAGGATGCGCTGGGCGTGCTCAGGCTCTGTCACGAACTCCTTTGGCCTGTTCTCCATCGGCTCAAAACCTATGAAGACACCGCGCTTCTCTGCATGCGCAGTGAGCTGTCTGAAAGCATCGATCTGTAACTGCCAATACTCATCATCAGCGGTCTCGCCATCTTCATCTGTATGCCCAGGGTGGATAGTTATTATCCTGAGACCGAGCTGATGGGCGAGGTCTATCGCCTTAAGATTTAATTCCAGTGACTTTTTGCGCCAGTGCTCATCCTTAGAGCAGATAGACAGTTTCCTTTCAGGCGACTTCCAGTCCCTCAAAGGGCAATGTATCACTCCTCCAATCCTATTGCGCTCGAGAGCTGCCTTGACATCCTCTATAGATGTCCTGCCCTGCTCAATTTCCTTATCCAGGCTATCAGCCCACACTTCCATGCCCTGGTAACCTGCTTTGGCCAGGATATCCATAGCTTCAGCAGTGCTGAAACAAGATAGGATGGCATTCGCAGTGACTATAGGATTTCTTAGTTTTGGCATTCTGAATGGCAAAAGATTAAATAAGTATTTAATATTATGGACATAAAAAAGGTGAAACATGAAACTCATATCTCATAAAATATTTCTCAAGCATGACCTAAAAGGACATCCTGAGAGTGCAGAGCGGATACGAAAAGCGCTAAAGACATTCAAATTTGTTCAAGCAGTCAATGGAGAGAAACATCTGAAAAAAGCGCATACAGAACGTTATATCAATGCTGTGAAGGCTGCTTCAGGTTCTGCAAAACCCATATTTCTCGACGCTGGGGAGACGTATGTCTGCAAAGAGACATACAAGGCAGCATGCTATGCAGTCGGTGCTGCAGTGCAGGCAGCAGAACTCGCGCGCAAGGGACAGAACGCGTTCGCACTGGTCAGACCTCCAGGGCACCACGCACACCCTGACTGGACAAATGGATTCTGTATATTCAACAACATAGCAATAGCAGCAGCATGCATGGCAGAAAAGAAAGAGAAGGTGCTGATAATAGACATAGACATGCACCGCGGCGATGGGACAACCGCATGCGTGAATGAGATCAATCCCTCACTTGGCAACAAAATATCCTATTTCTCAATAAACCAGCAGGGCGTCTTTCCTGGAGCAGCAATAGACGAAGGCAACATACGCAATGTGTATGTCGCGCCAGGGATCACAGAGGACCAGTACATCGAAGTTCTTGAGGAAAAGCTCAATGAAGCACTGCACAAATTCAAGCCAACCATGATTGGATTGTCAGCAGGGTTTGACTCTTCTGCTATAGATGCTAAGAGACATGCAGCAGCACTCGGTTGCGCAATGCCACTTACCCGGAAAACAATTGAAGTGTTGAAAGAGATGATCAAAGGGTATCCATACTTCGCAGTTCTTGAAGGCGGATATGACCCTGCTAGTGTATTGGAAGGTGTTAGTGAATTTACCGAGCAGAAGATTGGGAAGGCCAAGAAGAAATGACAGTCTTTTGTTCAAAGAGCTGTGTATTTCTTATTTTTAGAGTAATAAAAAATTAGGTTGCTGGATGCACCTCAGAAATCTCTTTCGCAATAGCTGTCTTCGACTACAACCCTAAGGCCGCAGCTATCACTGTCCTCTGTCCGTTCCAGCTGCAAACCTGGATGGCTATTTTCGATGAAAACCACATAAGGGCATTCTTCTGACTGAAATGTGTGACTGTCTGGTGCTCCAAAGGCGTCGCAAACAGATGAGTCCACGTGTATGCTCACGTCGTATTGACAAGGATTGGTTCCTGGCGGGTTTTCGTAATCATTCCTTCTTGCAAATACACGGACTCCGTCAGGCACCTCTAATGTGAGATCGCATATCGCATCAATAGTTTCTGTTGATTCACGTGCAGGACTCTGCTCGGAAAGACTTGTCTGAGGTGCTCCGCAATTCAGCAAGCATACTGCAGTAGCTGCACTGGCCAATGTATTCAAGAAGTATAATTGTTTATCTTTGCTCATCGTATCCCCGCTATAATAACATGTATTGTTACCTGCTGCTTATTCACTAGCAGAACCTTATTTAAATATTTCGGCCTAGTAGTTACTCGTTAGTCGTAAACATCCCTTATTCTGATTTAAAACAAAGGGTGTTGGTTAATTTGAATGGTTCTCATAACTGCACTTTTCAAGGAGTTCTTATAACAGAAACTCTTGAATCTGTTAGGCACAATCCTGTTAATTCAGATTGTCCATCTGGACAGACACTGTAATCATAATCTAACTCATCGCAAAACACAAACACAGCAGGCATCCATACTCGGTAGTTCCACCCTTCACCTGTATCGTGTATGTCAGAGGGTGCTTGCCACCTATATTCTACCCTGTCAGTTATCATAACCCTGTATGGTTGATTACCTCCACAGTATTGTCTCAGGAAATCCTGGTTCCTGCGGATATTCCATGGTGCGCAGAAAGTCAAGAACTCGCCATAGTCAGAGCAGAATCTTAATGAATCCTTGTCAAAGGCCATCCTCCAGTCACTCAACATGTGATCCTCAAGCTCAGATGTTTCCTCTGTGATTTGCTGCGGAGAAATTTCAGTTCTTTGGCTTGCGGGCATGTATGTTTCCCATGTCTGCATAGGTGTTGCACCGCAGGCAGAGTAGAATGTGAGCGCCAAAGACGCCGTTATATTCTTTAATAGTCTCTTTACCATTCTATTCCCTCAAACAAGGATATATCTGCTGTCACCACTGATTTAACCCTTAATACTCGTATTTAAACCTTTCGTTAAATAACTACTTATCAGTGGTTATTTTCAGAAACATTTATAAACTGCGAATTCTTGAGACAGGGTATCTGTTTCTTGTGTTTTTGGCCATTTGAGGACTTGGTAAAAGAGGAGGTTCGTGAAACATGAGAAAGTTCGCAGAAGTTTCTCTGTGCCAAAAACCGAAGGTTTAGCAAATCTATACTATCCTGTATTCGCTTTACACTTTTATTTTGATTAGCTTGAAAGAGTCAGCAATCTTATCCTGAATAGGTTTCCTGATTATGATGATCGTGATCTTTGTGTTGTTCTCATCAAATCATCTTCAATCTCGTTGGATAGTCTTCTTCTCAGGTTGTATGTGTTTCCCTGCATCGCATATGCTGACCATCCTTGTAGTGTTTCAAGAATGTCTGCTGCTGAAAGCAGTCCCTTTTTGTAGCTGTTCAAATACTCTTTGAGCCTGCCTTTTATTTTCCTGATGTTCCTTTTACGTGGAAGTTTGTGGTGGTAGAACACACGGAACCCGAGCAGGCTTATGCCCCTTTTTAGCGGAATTATTTGGCATTTGTCCGGATGTAGTTCCAGTTTAAGTTCTGTTGATAGGAATTTCTTGATGCTTTGTTCATATTCTTGCAGGACTGTTTTTGAGTTGTGGAGTATTATGAAATCATCAACATACCTGATATAGTATTTGGCTTTGAGGTTGTGCTTGACGAACTGATCCAGCTCATTCAGGTATATGTTTGCGAAGAACTGGCTCGTCCAGTTTCCTAAGGGCATACCTTTTCTTGGAGTATTAGACTCATAATTATTAAGGATGATTTTTATCAGCCACAACACACCAGTATCATTTACGCGTTTGCTAATGATACGTAGCAGTACTTCATGGTCTACAGTCTGGAAGTAATGCCTGATGTCTGCTTTGAATGCGTAACCCTTAACGTCATTCTCGTTTCTCGCGTCATTCGTCTGTTTTCCGTTCTTAGAGACTTTTCTCTTGAACTTGTCGAAGCGTTTGAGTGCAGTGACTGTGCCTTTTCCTTTTCTGCTTGCGTGACTGTCAAAGATGAATATTGGTTCAAATATGTGCTGGAGGACATTGATCAGTGCGTGGTGCACTATCCTGTCGCGGAAATCACTTACGCAGATCAGTCTGGTCTTCGGGTCGCGCAGCACAAACTTCTTCAACGGCATCGGTTTGTAAATCTTTGTTCTCAGTTCGCGGAGCAGGATACACAAATTGAGTCGCCAGTGCTTCTCAAATTCCATGACTTTTGGGTTGTTGGACTTGTGTTTCCTTGCCTGCCAATAGGCATGTTCAAGGTTCTCGAAGCTGTATAGATCCTTCCATAAGTTTCTGTAGGTCTTCAGTCCATCCACCTCTGGTTAAAAGATGTCCCTGCAGAAAGAGCTGGCCATTCCACGAACGGGCCTGTTGTTGTTGATGTTGTCGTTGATGTTGAACCTATTGTTGTCGTTGACGCCCAACACCACAGCCCGCTCAGTAGCCCTGCCACCCCTTGATGTATCACCACTGCTTCATACGTTCAGCTTTCGCTTACCAGTTGTTGCAGTTGTATGCTCAAAAATCTTCGATTTTTGGCACGCCAGAAATCTCCGATTTCTGAGCGTTTCATGACAATGCCAGATGTACTGAACTCTTGCCCTGATGGCAGGACGTGTGGTCAATCCCCTAGCCTAAGCGCAGGCTTTGCGCTATTCAGCCAAACTGCAGGGACAGAACAAAAGAAGAACTAGTTTGTTTAAAAGCTTAACGAACCTTTATTTCTCATGGAGAATTTTTTTGCGCTGCGTGACCACCCCACGAACGGGCCTGCTGACGTCGATGATGTCGTTGATGTTGAACCTATTGTTGACGACGACGCCCAACACCACAGCCCGCTCTACGTCATTGTCTGGTGTGTTGTTGATTCGATAAAGATATGGTTTCTTGGTTTCTTTGCCAATCCATTCATAAGCTTCTTCAATAAGTTGCGTGTCATTGCTTTCAAGCACTGCTTGAATCACGTCATCAAAACCGCAACCAGGTTTCACATAACCATTAGGCCCGACAAAACTACCTTCGGTTATTCTTGCTTGAGGCGTGTTCCAGTCATGAGTAACAACGTCTGGCTGTTGTTTCTTTTTCTTGCCAGAATATTTGATTCTGGTGCTCGTCATCATGTAATAATCAGTAAAGTCTTTTTGGAAGACTTCCCTCACAACCTGCACTAAGTCCTGCTGTTCAGCAACAGGATGATCCTGATTCTCGTACAGTAATTTAATTGTAGCGTGATACAAAGGAGCAGAAGGTATACCAAACTCGTTATCTTTAACAATTCCAGTCCACTCTTCCTGAGTATGACTGTTTCCACCGTCGAGCAATTCTTTGCTCCAATCAACAGTATAAATGCCATCGCGGTATTCCAGATTATGGAATCTGTACCTGTCGTCAAGTTCCTCAATATTGAACTTTCCGTCCAAATCTTTCCTGCGCTTCACAGCATCCTCTTTCAGCTTACCTAAAACAGAACTAGTTTCTTCTTCAACCTTAGCAGTACCAAACAAAGCACGATAGTAATCATCCACAGTCCGTATTTCAGGGATTTTTAGTTTCATCTTTTCCTTAATTGGTACAGTCTTTTGAAAAGGGGGTTGTCTGAGTCCTTATGGGCTTCAAGAAACTTGTCTGCTGTTCCGTTCTGGACTGCCTGGTACATCTTCCTGTACTCTTCTTTGTTCTTTGCAAAATCATCTTCTACAAAATCAGTCACGAGCTGTCTTGCAAGTCCCATCTGCATTGAACTCTGCCTGATGTCATCGCTTTCTGCCCTGAACTTGTCAGAGAATGTGAGCCTGTGGTTGATGGCATAAGGGAGCATTTCCTGTACTGTCTCTGCAGAGACTGTATCTTCTTCTTTCAGGAAGCTAAGACATTTTGCGTATTGTGCACTGCTCCCGACTCCAGTTCTTACACTAGGGTTATTTGTAACTCTACCTAATGCATATTCTTTGTTGTGTCCTGATTCTTCTCCATTGATTTTCAATTCGGAATTCAGGTGGTCAAAGAAGACGTCAAGCAAAAGCCTGGCGTCAGGTTCAAAGCCCTGGACGTGAAGCATGTATGGAAGTGATTTACGCTCTGAAGGGGTCATTGATAATTCTCCAAGCCTTTCAGAGAATGATCCTGACAGTGAAGCGATTTTCTCAAGTTTCGAAGAGTACGCACTGTCCTTATCGCAGATCACTCCTTCCATCTCAGATGCAATTGTTTTATCAGATAACAGTCCTTTGTAAGCATCTATTGTCGGCACATCCATTATATTCATCAAGTTCTGGTCGAAAGTGACTTTTGATTTTGCGAGTGTTTCATCGTCTGCACCCGAGCTTATTAGATTACCAAGTTCTGTTGAATAGTCTGAGCGTAATTTTTTCAGTTTCGCAGCTCGTTCCCTGCTCAGCCTTGACTCATCAAAATCTCCTCTTATATATGATTGTAAGAATAGTGGGAATGCAACCTCAACAGATACGTCAAAACGATCCATCAATGGCGGTGTCAACTGCGTGTTTCCCCTGTCAGTGTAGTTCGCTGTTGCGAAGAACGGCATTTTTGGCAATTCAAGAGACTCATTCAGATATGAGAATACTCCTGTCTCTACAGCATCGAGAAGGATGTTTTGCGTACCTGCAGGTATCCTGTTTATCTCATCGATTATCTTAGCAGATGGTGTCTGCGCGAATATGCTGAAGATGACCTTTTCATGCTCGCTGAGCTCTGAGAAATCCAGTCGTCCGAAAAGCTTCTCTTCTGTGAGTTGTGCGTGACCCTTCACCATGCCGCTATGGACAAATTCTATCGGTAGTCCATAAAGAAGTGATGAAACAGCTTGTGCAGTCGTTGTCTTTCCCAGGCCGTAGTTTCCTGTTATGAGTTGGTTCCTGTTCAATAGTCCAGTCATCAGACTGTAAAGGACGACGTCGTTTGCAGGTCTCTTGCCAACCGTCATGTTAGGGTTGTTGACATAATAGCTCATACCGACAAAATCGGCCATCCCGAATATTTTATCACGTAGTGTGTCTTTGTAAGATTCAGTCATTTTTCTCCTCCAAAATCTTCGATTTTGGTATCATCTCAGAGCCCGTTACACGGTCTTGATATTCCTCCAGCAGCCTTTTGGCTGCGAACTCAAAGAAGTGTGATTTGTTGCGGAATACGCCATCCCTAAGCCGCTCTTTAGTCTTAAGAAGGGTCTCTTCATCTATTGTTATGCAAATTTGATGTCTTACCATGTAAACTAATGGGAAATATCACCCATATTTAAAGTTTTCGCTATTTTCATAACTTATTAGTAGTAACATAAATTTATATATAAATGAATAATACTATTCATTAAGTGAATAATTATGCGGAAGGAAACATTGCTTAAGATCATGGAACTTTTCAGGCACAATCTGAAACAGGGACTTACAATAAGGCACGTCTCACAGACACTCAAGATAGGCTACAGACCTGCTTACAACCACATCACGACAATGGCAGAGCAGGGCATAATAACGATTGAAAAAGTAGGCCAGGCAAAACAGAGCTTCCTGAACCTGAAAAACGAAAATTGCAGGCATCTTCTCGAAGAGGTCGGGATGCAACAGAAAAAAAGACTGTTTGGCAAATATACGAAACTCAGGAACATACTTGAGACTATCCTGAACAAGTTGACAGAAAAATACATATCTGAAATACACTCAGTCGTGCTTTTTGGCAGCTATGCAAAAGACAGGCAGACAGAAGAAAGTGACATAGACCTGCTGTTTATAGTGGGTGACATCAAGGATAAAGCATTGAGGGAAGGTATTGAGAGGGAATGCGCAAGCTTCCAATACTCCCACAACATGAGGATCAGTCCTGTGATCACAGACATACAAGAACTCAAAAGGATGCTTGAGACAGAGGAGATCACAGTAGGAAAAGAGACAAGAGAATATGGCATACCATTATATGGTTCTGAAAAATTCTGGAGGGGGGTAACATGAAAAGACCAGAAATACTGAAAACAAAAATCAGTGCTTACCTCAAGAAAACACAGCTCACGAAAGACAAAGATAACATCAAGCTCGAGAGATCATTTCTGATAAAAGCCCGAAAGAATCTGGCAGTGGCAAACCTGCTCATGAAGATATCAGACGATGATGATCTGAAGAAAACCATCGGAGTCGCAGAGGTATTCGAGTCCCATGATTGGGTCATTATCGTTGCATATTACGCAATGTACACATCAGCCCTTGCAGCATTAGCAAGACAAGGATTCAAATCAAAAAGTCACGCAGCAACCTTAGTAGTCCTCGAACAGCACTACTTACATGAACAGAAAAAACTGGAGACAAAACATCTGGCAAAGTTATCGAAAGCATACATGATAAGCGAAGCCATGATAACTAAATTAATTCAGACAAAAACAAGACGGGAAACTGCACAGTACGACGCAACACCTGCCATAACAAAGGAGAACGCAAAGGCATCCTTAAAAGATGCAGATGAATTCATAACAAAAATCGAAGAAATACTATCATAACCAGTATTTTCACCATATCAATTATTCAGATTTTCCCAGAAGGCTTTACCCGCCATAAAACCATATTCTCTACATGTTGAACCATTATCGGCTCAGCAGATTTCAAAAGCCAAACTGAGCCAAAACATACAAGATGACAAAACAGAATCATAGATTTTGTGAGGTTGCAGCAGAGTTGCAACTTTCGCAAAAAAATATACACCATGAAAAGCGAATTACAGCCTGTAAAGCTTGAATTCTGCGGTTTAAGGGCAGTCATTACTCACAAGTAATAACTGTTCCGAAACATTTATAAAACCCAGATAACCAATAATACCCAAAGAGGTGATGTCTGGTGAGAGAATGACATCATTTTTTACAAGCGAAAACCCTATAGCGCTTCTTCTTGCGCTGGTATTGACACTCGCAGTTATCAAAGCAGTGTTAACACGAATCGCAAAAGGTGAAATTCTTGAAATCTTGAAAGGAAAATTAAGTGATACACACATACCCGTAATTATAATCGTGTTTGCTGTGCTGCTTGTGATATTCCTACCAATACTCAAAATAATCAGTTTCTCAATACCTTTCCTGGCAGCACTTCTTGTTATGCTTGTCGCAATCGGATTCCTGCTCGCAACAATGGGTATGAAAACATCTGTTGTATGGGAAACGATGAAGAATATTGGACCACTTAAGTTTGGGATCAAGATAGCTGTAATCTGCATCATAGCATTCGCAGCAAGCACAGTCTACGGAGAAAGATTACTTGAAGACAAATCAGTCAGCCTGACAGACTCAATTCTACCAGAACAAGAAGGAAAAGAAATTGACTTCTCATCATTATTCACAAAGCAAGCACTCGGGCTTATCATGATACTTATAATAATGGGTATGGCTTTTGTGTTTGTAAATTCTGCGTAACATCACAAATACATCCTATACATCGCAGTCTTGGCTCTGTTAAAATCAGTTGTTAGCGCAGATTCATACCCTATGCTCTGAACATTCATCATGTTATACCATTCTCGCTCAGTGCGGTTCACAGACTTAACACCACCACCAATCTTTTTATTCACAAGAACCTGATTCGCTAACTTCTTATCAAACATTATCTGCTGAGGTAAAGGAAATATGTAAGGATTCAATATCATCTCATGACGCGACAAAGCCCTCGCATAATAATCTGCAGCAAGTCCTGCTCTCTGCATACAATTATATTCCAGACCCTGCTTTGAACCCGCGTGCAACTCGCCGACAAAGTGATAATCATCACAATCACAACTTCCACCCAAGTCAACCCATCCAGAAAATGCAGAATCAGGAAAACCATCATCATTCCAACGAGAATAATGATTCACCAGCCCTGTTACAACCGCCTTGTAACGCTCCGAACTACCACCAACAGAGATAACATTACCATTAGCACCTGAAACAAAATCACCCACACCTATAAGATCTCCTTTTGACCTGTTAGCATACGACTTACTTATTGTAGTTATGTCGTTTTTATCTACGGCAACCCCTTTACGTGCAAGCCGCTTTAGCTTTTCTGAATACAGATGAATTCTCATGCCTGCTGCGTTGTTGACAAGCAGGAAAACATTCTGCTTTCTGCCAAAACCTCTGAACGTCATCGTGATATAATCCTTATTAGAATCAAGACGACTGAAAGCGTAAGCGTAACAAACCTCAGGGGTTCGCTTACGATCCTCGAATCCTTTGCGAGTCTTAGTTGAAGGAAGTAAATAAACTGGTTCAAAGGAAGGAATACTACTTACCACTTCACGTGCTAAGCGCCTAGTATCAGGATCCTCTCTGATCATATTAAGAAGTTTCCTCCCCTTGCTATACCTCTCATCCCTAACAATAGTATTAACATCAACATCATACCTTGATTGAATCTCATTTTCAACAATAAAATCAAGATACACATCAAACGGATCCATCTTCCTGAGTCTTGGACTTTTCAAAAATCTGTAATTAAAAGGGGAAGGTAATTCCAAAGATGAATCAAGAAGCAAGACCTGGAAATCAGCAGCATTTGTGACTGTGGCAGTAAGATCATCGCGAGAGTTGACATTCTTTAGAAGGCCTTTCTTTTTAAGGAATCGTATCGCATTATCATAACTCCTTATACGCTCGCGTTCAGGCAAAGGCTCAAGAGCGTGCTCATGACCGAGATTGATGCGCGCCAATAAAATTTCCATAAGAGTCTTGTTGCTGCGCTGATTCTCAAGCCTCTTAACAACAGCAGTGTTGTTTGGATATATCGTAGATCTAAGTTGATTATTTGATATCATATCCTCAAGACAGGATATGCCCTCTGCCAATGCAACAGCAGGATCTCTTCTGTCCCTGTCCAGCCTTGTATTGATTGCCTCAAGCCTCTCATTATAGCGCTTGACAGCATTGAGAACTATATCCTTTTTTTTGCTGTATCCTAATATCTCATCTCTATCCATGTTATGCACCCAACACTATCAATAAGTTCTGAAGGCATTTAATTATGTGTGGTGATGTTTCACACCCCTAAAAGCTTTTTTGTTTTTTTTTGTTGTGTATAATATAGAAAAAAGGCTTAATTAAACTTTTGTAATGAAAACCGGATGTGAGGGGAATAAAACTGTATCTTATTTAGTATCCGCAACCCTGCTCGTGTTACCATTGCCGCCTAGCGAGCGAAAAGGAACGACAGTAAGAACCATCGCAGTTGGACGAATAACATTAACAAACACATCAGTGCGAGCGCGGCAGGGGTATTGCGCAAGCAGGGAAGAAATGCTAAGTCAGGGGATTTGTAGTGTTGATGCAAGGGGAGAAAAGAAAAATAACACTAAAAATACTGTGGAAACTAAGAAATATAATGTGAAAATTAAGAAAACTAACACAAAAACTAAAAAATTCATATAACTAATCGATAATGAAGAAATCCCTTCGGGAAAATGAGAGTTTTGACAAAGTTATTCTTTTTTTGTTTGGTGCGTGGTTGAGTTATTGGTGGCTTGCGGGCCGACTTCTTAGTCAGATTACCCAGGCACTGTAGCAGAAAAACGTGTTTTTGCTTGAATTTCAGCTTTTAGCACCTTGATTTCATGGTTTAGACTATTGATTCTGATACACTTTTGTGTTTTTTGGCAGAACAGAAAGATTT
>JABMQF010000024.1 GCA_013203345.1 Candidatus Woesearchaeota archaeon | reverse complement strand
GGCACTGTAGCAGAATCTAGTGGTTTAAATATAAGTCCTCCTTGATGGTTTTGTAAGGTAACATCACCAAAAAGGAGGTTGATAATAATGGATGTTATACACTCGACACTTAAAAACTTCTCGTTTGTGAAGGATATAAATGGTATTTTTGAGGGTACAGAAGGGTATGAATTGACTAAAAAGGGCGTTATTCGTGCTGTTGAAAAGCCTTTTTGTCCTTGCTGTGGGGGAAGATGTATTCGTAATGGTTGGGACGGATTGACTCGTAAGGAGTTGGTTAGCATCAAGGTTGGAAAGTTCTATTGTCCTCATTGTGATGCTAGCATTAAGAAGGATATTTCTTTTTGGGAGAAGTTTATTGTTTCTTGGGAAGAGACTTTATCTGGTCTTTTTTTGCGTTTGGCGGATAGGGATGTGGCGTTGAGAGCTATAAGTACTATCATGGATTTTATCAGACCTATGAGCAAGGATAGTGTTCTCCGACGAGTATTCAACGCAATCACTCGGCTTGTCATACCGAAGTTCAAAGGTAAGTACCAGATCGTGCATTATGATGAACAGCACCCGCAGAAAGGAAGGCAGCAGCATTACAGACTTACGCTTATTTGTGCTCTTACAGGAAATGTGATTGCTGATGAGCTCTTCGACGACAAAAACTCCTCTAGCGTAAAAAGTTTTCTTGAAAAGCACCTTGACACTCACAAGAGGACAGTTATCATCACTGATGACTGTCCCTGGTATCCGAATGTTTTCAAAGAGATTTGGGGTGATAAAGTGGTCCACCAGCTTTGCATCCTTCACCTCAACAAGCTGGTAGTCAAGGACTGTGGAAGGGTAAAAACGTTACAAGAGATGTATGATACTTACCTATTGCTTGGTATCTTTTTTGACCGATCAAAGGAGCAGCAATTCCTCCAGATGCTTATAGAGGAAGAGAAGACAATAGATGATTCCCGACGAGACGAATGGCTCAAAACAGCCAGAAAGAGCTTTAACAAATTCGTGCGCGGCCTTGAAAAGATGCGCAGAAGACAAGGCGAAAACCATAAACTGTACAATCTTGATGAAGCAGGAAAGAATCTTCAGAAACTGCAAACACAGAAATGGCTTCTGCCAAAACCTCTACAGAACAGACTAGACTACATCCAGAACCACTGGCAACAATTCGCCAACTTCTACAACATAAAAGACTGCCCGCACACAAACAACACAATCGAGAATTACTTCTCATCAAGCCTAAAAACCCATAGGAAAAAGCAGTTCCGAACAGAGAAAGGACTGAAAAACAAACTCAAGCTCTCACGATTCAAAAGAAACCTGAGCTTTCCAAAACCCACAAGAGCATTTCTTGAATGGGGAAAGATATTCTGGATCCTAGACCATCGCTAGCAAACAAAAAATCTCAGTTAAAACCCCTATTACATCCAGCGAAAGCCAGACAAAACACCACTAAAAAAGTAGGAAAATCTTTCTGTTCTGCCAAAAAACACAAAAGTGTATCAGAATCAATAGTCTAAACCATGAAATCAAGGTGCTAAAAGCTGAAATTCAAGCAAAAACACGTTTTTCTGCTACAGTGCCTCTTGCTTTGAATAAGTTAGGAGAGGCTACTGTGGGCCCGATAGGATCTGAGAGCAAGGTCTCAAAATCCAAGATCTATGACATACTAGATAAGCTAATTGAAAAAGGTCTTGTTGGATACATAACAAAAAACGGAAAAAAACATTTTGTGGCCAATGACCCACATATGATTCTCGAGTATATTGATAAGAAAGAGACTGAACTGCATAAAACCAAGGATGAAGTGAACAAAATCCTGCCTGAACTGATGCTCCAGAGAGTCACTGCTTCAAAGAAAAGGATTGCAGAGTTGTATGAGGGCTTCCAAGGAATCAAGGCAATAAGGGAAGAGCTCATGCAGACATTCAAAGAAGGAGAAACCCTTCTAGTCATTGGTGCTCCAAGAGTCGCAAATGTGAAATGGGAAGGTTGGTTTTTAGATTTTCATAAAAGAAGAATTCAAAGAAAGGTTAAGATGAATATTATATATAATGCCAATGCAAGGGAATATGGAAAGATAAGAAAAAAGATGAAGTTGACTGAAGTAAGATATTTCTCAAACAAATTGGTCAGCCCAAATTGGATAGATGTCTTTCCTGATGCTGTGCTGTTTGTCATGGTGCTGAAAAATCCTATCGCTTTTGTAGTCAGAGACACAGAGCTAGCAAACAGTTTCAAATCCTATTTTGACATTATGTGGAAGAATTCCAAAGAGTGATGCCAGCTTATCATGCCTAACCTACTTATCTGCAATTATCTCAACAACATCTCTGTGCTTTAGAAGGTGTTCCTTGCCGACAGTCCTCTTAGTCTTTACAGCTATCGCACGGATGAAAGAGTTTCCAATGTCTGAATGAATCCTGAATGCGAAGTCAAGCGCAGTGCTGCCTTCGGGAAGAAGAAAACAGTCAGGCAGGACATTACCGTGCTGATCCGCAAGATTGTTCACGCCGCCAGGGAATATTGCTATGTACTTCAAAAGATCAAAGATTGCGCTGTCGAGGACCTGCTGAACACCTGTCGAACCATACTTGTCGAGGACATTAACGCGTATAAATTCAAGCGCGGCTTTCTGCTTATCGTTGAGGCCTGCACTTTCAGAAATATTAAATGAATCGTCTCCAGGAACATAATCAATCAAACCATGCTTGGCAGCTTCACGCAGAGCGAGTTCAGACTCAGCAGAACAAGGGATTATCCTATAATCAGGAAATGCTTCACGGACACGCTCAAAATTCTTTTCAGCACCAGGAACATCAATCTTGTTCGCGGCAATGATTATTGGCTTGGTTATTCTTCGCAGCTCGACGGCAAGTCTCTTGAGATCATCCTCACTCCAGGTATCTGGTTTTTCTATGTCCAAGTTCAGAAATTTCATAGCACCCTCTGCCATCTTATCTGTAACTTTAAGACCAGAAAGTTGTTTGCCTATCGCCCGGGCAATGCCTGTCTTCTCCTGCATCACGCTGCGTGCGAACCTGTCCCACCCCTTCATCATTATGTCAAGATACCACATGTCAAGCTCCTCCTCGAGAAAGCGGACATCATTTACAGGATCATAACTAAGTGGCTCGACCGGCTCACCCTTCTCATTGACACTTCCAGATATATCAATGACATGAACAAGAGCGTCAGCCTGACGCAGATCGTCGAGAAACTGGTTGCCCATTCCTTGCCCTTTGTGAGCGCCAGGCACCAGGCCTGCGACATCCATTACATCCACAGGAACAAAACGCCAGCCACTGATGCAATACCCTTCCCTAGGATTACACTGCTTGCCGAACTCCTTGTCAACACACTCCACCTTGACAAAACCCACAGCATGGTTGGGCTTAATAGTTGTGAAAGGATAATTAGCTATATCCACCTCTGCAAGCGTTGCTGCCTTGAAGAAAGTGCTCTTGCCACACGAAGGCTTGCCTACAATCCCGACGAACATTTTCATGCAATAAAAGATAATAGTTTAAAAAACTAACCCCTGAGCTCATCAAAAGGCTCAAACCTGTACAACTGTTTTGGCAGAGCGTCACTCCACTCCATACAGCCCCTGCATCTCGCTTCGTAGGCCTCAGAACCTCCGACACGTATTATCGGTTCATCATACCTGGCAGGTGTTCTCTCTCCATCTTTGCCCACCAACAACCTTTGGCTGTCAGACGCCCTATACTTCAGGCACTTGACACAGAAACCATGCCCAACCCTGAGCTCATCAGCCATGCAGAGCAGCTTGGGAATATCCTCACCAAATGGCTGAATACGAAAATCTCTGAGAAGACCTGTTATATGAAACCTGTATCCCTTATATACATACTCCCTTACAAAATCAAACAGCCCGGGTATGAACTGTCCCTCGTCGATGAATATATCACCAACAGGGTGTTTCTGCAAGTACTGCCTCATATGATTAGCATGCTCAATAAGCACAGCACCTATGCGCCCTCTCTTGTCGTTCGTGCTGATATTTCCTGTCCCAAAGAGATTATACGCATTACCATCACCATCATGCCTTCTGTCCCCGAGGTACTTGAAGACGTGGTGAGGTATTCCATTCTCCTTTGCTGCCCCTATCGCTCCCAGCCATTCACTTGTCTTGTCGCCGAACATGCTTCCCACATACATCCCAAGCCATCCCTTCTGATTAAAATCCTTCAGGAACCTTTCATTAGGATAGTGGTGCTCAACACATTTCCTCTGCCCTTTGTCACCTATGTGCTGGCTTCTTGTCGCACGATTGTTGCAGCCCTTCACTATACAAGGAAGAGTTGTCGACCAGAACTCGTCTGAGAGGGCCATAAGCTTGTGCATGTGGTTGCGCGATCTCGCCTCCCAGTTCAGGTTATTACCTATCACGTAAGCGAGCCTATTACTCATTATCAGCTCACGATACAGATTAACTATGCGCGGGCTTTCAAAAGAATCTGCTCCGTCTATGAAGACAGCCCTTGTCTTCCATGTCACCAATGCTGCTATTTCATCAGGATTGTCTGTCTGCAATACAGGATAAGGACCCATCTCAGCCTTGCCTACTGGTTCAGAACGAGGATGTTTTGCTATTATTATAGTGTCATCCTTGCCGTCCCATAATCTTGACGCAAGAGCCCTGCTAATTTCAGCAATTGCCTGCCTTGTCTTGCCCGAACCCGTCGGACCAGTTATCGCAATTCCCCTACCATACATTATGGGCAGCATAGTTACACCTTATTTTTTCAATCATACACATACACTCAAATCCTCCACTAATAAACTTTTTCCCTATTATTTATTGACCGTTGTGAGACGAAAGTTTTATAAAAACACTAACCATAAACAACAACATGGGAGCACCAAAAAGGCCCTTTGAAATAGGAAAACAATATGTTGTTAGAAGTTTCAGCCTGAACTTCAAACACGTATTCAGCCTTGAATACTTATACAAAAAACTCCACGAATGGCTAATAGAAGAAGGATATACAAAAGATGGGACAGGAGATGGTGACGACTCCTGGATGGAACAACTCTATCTTGAGAGGGTCGGAGGGGATGGGTCCAAACAAATATGGATCAGATGGAGAACAAGCAAAAATTATGCTAACAGCTTCTTCAAACTATACCTTGACATAGACTACCACATACTCGGGATGAAAAAACACGAGATTGTTGCTAAAGGCACAAAAGTAGGTACTAATAAAGGTGAAGTAGAGGTCTTTGTAACAGCCAAGATGGCAATTGATCCTGATAAGACATGGGACAAAAGTTTCATTATGAAAAATAAACGTCTCCAGTATGTATACCTCAACAGAATCTACAAACAGAGAATAGAAGAAGTAGAAAATGAGCTTGTCAGAGACTCTGCAAGACTTCTTGGAGCAATCAAACAATACTTCCAGCTCGAAAGCTGGCTGCCAGAATACGCAGGACAATCATTCCACCCTGAAAAAGGTGAGTGAGAAAGAAGGCAATGCAGAATAACCTCCAATTGTTTTCTCCATATTCTCTTTATAACTCACCAGATTACTTTTTCGGGGGGTTGTTTGTTTAGAACGCAGTTTTACTTCTTCCTGTAGCCGAATTTCTTGTCGTAGGTTTTGTGGTCCATGAACTCTAGAAGGATTGATATTATCTCTATTTCATTTCCTGTGATAGTGTATATCATTCGCCAGAATCCTGGTAAGTCTATCTTCCAGAGGTTTGTCAGGCCGTAGTCAGTCACATACTCTTTTGGTATCTTCTTTTTCTCTATCTGTATTCCCCTATGCGGGTTCAGAAGCAGATTGTCTTTTTCCCTTTCTATTGCGACGAGAAGCTGATTATGTGCTTTCATGTCTTTCTCTAGTATGGCTTTCTTTAGATCCTTGAGTTGATTCTCAAAGTCTGGGCCGTATTTGACTTTGTTTGTTTTCTTCATGTGTCAGAAACACACCTCTCGTCAGAAAAAGTGATCGTACTTCATATGTTTTACTATAAGGTGTGTTTCTGATCATGATCAAGAACCTCTGGTTCTTGACACGTCCACACTTGCTTCAAGGAGTTTTTTCATCTTTGGATTTTCGTTATGTACCCAGAGGACTCCTTTATCTCCTATCATTATCATACCTTTCTCTTCAAGGTATTCGAGTATTACTAGAAGTGTCTGTCGCATCACTTGTTTCGGCAGCCGTCTTTGCAACTCGCTTTTAGAGATTGTCAGTTCTGCATCCTTTAGTGCTCTTTCTACCATAAGTACTGTGTCCAGTCTTGGATAGTGTAGTACAGTTTCAGCCATAATTATCACCTATGTATAACTCTATATATAGATAAACTTATATTTATACCTTTCCATTTGATCACGTCCCAAAAATTCAGAAAATCAATGAAGCCTTTAAATACCTGGAAACCATAATACCCCCATATTGCCCTGTATTGAATCAATAGATTTTGAAAGCCAAATTGAGCCAAAATACACAAGATGAGTTCGCAAAATTCGCACCATGAAAAGCGAATTATCGTCTGTAAAGCTTGAATTCTGCTGTTTAAGGGTTGTTAGTACTTATAAGTAATGATAGTTTCGAATAATTTATAAAGGTAGCAAGATTTCCCACTTTCTGCGATGAAGAAAAAAATCAGTATAAGCATTGAGGAAAATACCCTCACAAAACTTGATAATCACTTAAAGGATGATTCGTTCCGCAACAAGAGCCACCTGATAGAGTATGCAGTAAACAGGTTCCTAGAGGAGAGAGAATGAAGCAAGCAAAGGAAAGATTTGATGAGCTCATGAAAAGAGCCCAGAAAGGTAAAAAAGTAGACTTTGGAGAGATGGAAGAGATATTTTTCCAGCTTGCGTTAAAAAAATTCATGACAACAACAACTTCCGAACATGGAAAAAGTTATTAATAAAGAGCCACCATACACACATAACACACTAAATATATAACATTATCAAAAAAAGGTAAAAATGCCAGCTTCAGGAATAATACTATACATAGTCGCGTATTTCGGCCTTTTTACTGCTGTATTCTTTCTTCTGACACTTATAGAGAACAGGAATCAGATAAAGAATCCTGAACCACAAAAGAAATTGCCAACAGTCACTGTTATGGTTCCTGCTTGCAATGAAGAATCCTGCCTTGCAAAGACGGTCAAATCATTGCTGGCGCTTGACTACCCAAAAGAGCTGCTGCAGATAATAATCATAGATGATGGAAGCACAGACAAAACACTCAAGATCGCACGCGGATTTGAAAAAGACGGAGTGCTGGTTCTGACAAAAGAAAATGGCGGCAAAGGAACTGCGCTGAACCTTGGTCTAGAGCATGCAACAGGTGAGTTTGCAGGGTGCCTGGACGCAGACTCCATAGTAATGCCTGACGCGCTAGTGAAGATGATAGGATACTTCAAAAAAAAGACAGTCATGGCTGTAACACCATCACTCAAATGCACAAAGCCCAATACAGTATGGCAGAAGGTGCAGGTCATCGAGTTCCTACTAGGAGTATACCTAAGGAAAGTATTCTCATTTCTCGGAAGTATAAACGTAACACCCGGACCATTTACAATATTCCGCAAAGCTTTTTTTGACAAGCACGGAGGATATGATACTACAACCTGCACAGAAGACATAGAGATCTCACTCAGGATACAATCACTCGGCTATGAAATAGAAAATGCTGTTGACGCAAACGTCTATGCAGTCGCTATGCCAACATTTGACACAACAAAAAAGCAAAGGGTCAGATGGTACAAAGGATTCATAGAAAACACACAAAAATACAAACACATAATGTTCTCAAAAAAATACGGAAATCTTGGCCTGTTTATCATGCCAAGCGCATACCTATCAGTGGTACTCGCGATGGTGATGGTACTGTATTCAGGATACCTCCTGGTAGATGTAAACTACCAAAGAGCTGTCAACCTCTACAATGTCAACTTTGACATATGGAAAATGCTAAAAATAAGATGGGATCCATTCTATATTGACCAAAGCCCTATATTCATGATAGGCATAGTTGCATTGACCATAGGATTAGCAACAATATACCTCGCAAAAACAATGTCAAAAGAAAAACAAGGACTGACAACGTGCTATATACTGTTCCTAGTGTTATACCTTCCACTCTATGCATACTGGTGGGCAAATGCAATATGGGCAAAGGCAGCCAAAAAGAACGTCGACTGGAAAGGACGAAAACGCAAACAAATAGAGATAAGGTACTCATAATGAACAACCGCAGAAATATACAACCAGGAAAATACCTCACAGTATTCGCAATAACCACTCTCATATTCATAGTAGGTATACTGATAGGAAATTATTTCGCATCACAAAAGCTCGATCAGATAGCCTATATAGGACAAGACCTGAAAACAGACACAGTAGCAATGGAGTTGCAATATGAACTGATTGCTGAAGACCCATGCTCCCATGTGAACTCAACACCCCTTGCAGACGAATTATATGAGATGGCAAGCAAACTTGACTACATGGAGAGCAGACTCGGAGAAGATGACAGAAACGTAATGGACCTCAAAGAATACTATTCTATGCTTGAACTTAGGCACTGGCTACTCATACAGAAGACAAACAAAGAATGCAACAGGACAAGCCTACCAATACTCTTCTTCTACATGAATGAAGATGAATGTAACAACTGCAATGAACAAGGATTCATACTCACTTGGGCGAGAAGGAACTACGAAGACATATATGTGTACTCCTTCGACTATACCATCCCCAATGCAGCACTTGACACAATCAAAAGACGCTTTGATATAGAAGGCGCGCCTGCTGTTGTGATTGGGAAGGAAACATACAACAGATTTGTTGCGAAGAAAGAGCTGGATACTATCCTGCGTAATAACAGTGTTGAGAGGATAAAGGATTGATAATACAAAACTAAAAAGTAATCAAAACTGATTTTTCAAGACTCATGCAAATTTCTTATAATTTGAATTAATAGAAAATAAATCCCTTCGGGAAAAACTGAGTTTTGACAAAATTATTCTTTGTGAGGGTGGGGAGTGGTTGTTTTGTTGCTGACTCTGCAGGGTGGGGAGTGGTTGTTTTGTTGCTGACTCTGCGTTTTCTTTGCAAATATCCGTAAAATATAAAAAAACCTCGTGGTTCATGTCATTTTGGGGTAAAAATGGATTCTTATGCTGTCAAGATAAGGGAAGCCATAAACAGAAACGAAACTGTTGTTATAGGCTGCGAATGCGAAGTTGAATACAGCGGAAGAGCAGAAGCATTCCTGGCAAAAGGAGAGAGGCTCATCATCATCAAAGCAGATAACGCTCTCCTAGTTCACCAGCCAGAAGGCAACAACCCAATCAACTACATGAAGCCTGATACCAAGCACAGCATAAAAGTTAACGAGGGATTCATGATACTTAAGTCCCAGAACCTCACCCTCAAAGAATACCTCGATATAAAGATGAGCAAAGTACACTTTGTCCAATCACATCAGCTTAAAGATGGGCAGAAAATACAGGTGGTAGGAACAGAGAAAGACATGTCAGAAATGATATACAACAACCCCTCAATTGTCTCAGATGATTTCAAGCCCATATCTATGGAAGAACAAACAAAATACGGATTCATAGATGTGTTTGGCCATGATGCTGAAGGGAACCTTGTGATAGTTGAATGCAAAAGGTACTGCGCAGACCTCTCTGCAGTGACGCAGCTTCGCAGGTATGTTGAGAAGATGAAAAAAGTTAAAGGCACAGAGAATGTTCTCGGAGTGATTGCGTCACCGAAGATAACAAGCAATGCTCAGCAGATGGCGGAAGACTGGGGATTCAATTTCGTCTCTGTGGAGCCGCCCAAGTACAAGGAAAGGTACAACAAAGACCAGAAGACACTCGACAAATTCTGATGAAAGACCCTGACACAAGCGAAAAAGTGAAGCTAGCACATCAAATACTCAACACATTCAAATACAATTACAACAGAAGATGGGTCGGTGAGAAAGAACTAAAATACCAAAGTCGTATGCACAACCAGGTGTTCAACGAACTGGTGCGCAGAGGATTCATAGAGAAAAGAAAGACATTCTACGGATACCAATACAGATGGAATGCAGCAATGCCGTGATTATCTTTTACGCTTCTTATCACTCTTCTTTTTACTCTTATTCTTACTCTTATTCTTACTCTTATTATTCTTACGATTCTTTACAATAAAAAAGTATACTGCAGCACCTATTGTATGCGTCAAAATAAGAACAATAATCCATACAGCTTTCTCCTCATCACTTGAAAAATCCTTACGAACAATACAATCAACAAGCATAAAAATCCAAAATACCAAACATGTAATAAAAAAGCTCACCAAAAAAATCCAGAAAACAAAAAAACCAAAAAATATCAGGAGCGCCAATATTATGGCAGCCTCAGAACCTGCTGCCAATACAGTGTCTACCATAAGCAGAAACAATGCAAGAATTAAAAGCAGTCTTGATTTCATAAGAACAATATGTTAAAGCAAGTATAAAAATATTATCATCTGCCCTTGAGTTCCTTATCTAGCTTACGGATTGTCGCGTCAAGCTGATGAAGAGGCATCTTAGATGAAAGATCAGACAATATTGCCTTACTAACAATAATCGCAACCCCAATCACTATAAGAACGCCAATAATTATACCACCTGCAAGCTGATTCTCCTCAAGTATGTTTCCAGCATTGACAGATATGTACTGACCAGTTATATCATTAGCTTGTCTGAGCTGGTAATCCATAATTCCCAAACCCAACAAGGCCATCAATACAATACCTATGAAAAAAATTCCGGACAGCTTATTCATAATGTTTCACCTGAAAAAATACACCACAATCGAGTATATAAATATTACTCTATGAATACCAACTAAAAAAGTCTGATAAACATACAGCTCAAAAACGCCTCTTTAACATGAACCACCTGATCTCAAGCACTACAACAGATACAACAGTCACAACAAGTGCCTCAAAAAGAAACCCAACACCAATTATGATTCCCAGTGCAGCAACACTCCAAACACTCGCCGCTGTTGTAAGACCCTTGACCTTCATGCCCTGACTTAAGATTGTACCTGCACCGATGAAACCAATTCCAGTCATCAACGCAGCACTTACACGCGCCACAGCATCCATACTGAATGCTGACATGAAAGAAGATATAAGGAATGCACTAGTAAGGCAGACAAGCATATGAGTTCTGATACCTGCATAGTGTCCGCTGCGCTCTCTCTCAAAACCAACAATGCCTCCAAGAACAACAGCCAACAAAATTTTTACAACAGTCAAAAGATGTGGATCCATACGCAAACTTACGTTCAGGGCATTTAAAAAACCTTGTATTCATTTTCGAGTAGAATAAAACACAAGACGCATATTTTTACATGAGTTGGTGGAGATACTTGATTTGTGCGGAAAACCAAAATCCAAGAACAAAAAATACACAAATACCAAAGCTTTTTAAACAGATTGGGATTCACACGATACATATGGACTATGAACTCATAATAACAGAAAAGCCAAATGCAGCTAAAAAGATTGCAGAAGCACTTGCAACAGGCAAACCAATCAAGAAAAGCGTAAAGGGCGTTCCTTATTATGAGATTACACATGGCAAAAAAGATATCATAGTCGGCTGCACAGTAGGCCACCTTTACACAGTAGCAGAAACTAACAAGAAAAGCTGGACATACCCTGTGTTTGAAATTGGATGGGAAGAGACAGCAAAGACAAAAAAATCAGCAGCATATACAAACAAGTATCTCTCAGTTCTCAAAAAACTTGGAAAAGACGCCAAGGAATTCACAATAGCAACAGATTATGATATTGAAGGAGAAGTCATAGGTCTCAATGTATTAAGGTACGCGTGTAAACAAAAAGACGCCAACCGTATGAAATTCTCAACATTGACAAAACCCGACCTAATAAAGGCATATGACACAAAACTTAACACAATAGACTGGGGACAAGCACTAGCAGGAGAAACCAGGCACTTCCTTGACTGGATGTATGGTATTAACCTAAGCCGAGCACTAACACTCAGCATAAAGCATGCAACAGGAAGGTACAAGATACTCAGTTCAGGAAGAGTACAAGGACCTGCATTGAAGATTGTTGTGGAAAGAGAAAAAGAAATAATGGCATTCAAGCCAGAACCTTTCTGGGAACTTGAGCTCCACTGTGATGTTAAAGACGGAAGCCTCACTGCACAACATGATGAGAACCCATTCTGGAACAAGAAAAAGGCCAAGAAGACACACGATAATATCAAGCCTGAAAAGACTGGAGAGGTAAAACATGTTAAAAAAACAGAGTTCAGACAAGCACCACCCACTCCATTCGACCTCACAACACTCCAGACAGAGGCATACAGGGCACTGCACGTCACACCAAGCGCCACACTCGAGATGGCACAAGCACTCTATCTCGACGGAGCAATATCATATCCAAGAACGAGTTCTCAACAATTACCCCCTGCAATAGAATACAAGAAAATAATAATATCACTCCTTAAGCAGGCAGAATACAAAACAGAATGCGGTGTGCTGCTCGACAAGAAAAGTCTAACACCAAATAATGGAAAGAAAACAGACCCTGCCCATCCAGCAATATACCCAACAGGTTCATCATCATCCCTTAAAGGACGAGAAGCTAAACTATATGACCTCATAGTCAGACGATTCCTTGCCACTTTTGGAGATCCAGCTATCAGGGAGACTGTAAAGATAAGCATCGACGTCAAAGGCGAGCTGTTCACATCAAAAGGTACAAGGACAACAAAAAACGGATGGCACGATCTCTATGGGAAATACGCAGCCCAAAAAGAAGAAGAGCTCCCGAAAACAATAGAAGGGGAGACAGTCAAAATCAAAGAGACCCTGATGCACGACAAAGAGACACAACCACCAAAGAGATACACACAAGCATCAATAATAAAAGATCTCGAGAAGAAAGGGCTCGGAACAAAATCCACAAGAGCAAACATCGTTGACAACCTATACCACAGAGGATATGTAACTGACAAAGCCCTCAAAGCAACAACCCTTGGTATAAAGACAGTAGATACACTCGATAAATACTCTCCAGACATACTTGACGAAGAACTCACCCACAGCATAGAACTTGAGATGGAAAAGGTAAGAACTGGGAAGAAAAAAGAGGACGAAGTGCTCGAAGATGCGAAAGTCCTTCTGACCAAGACCCTTGAGAAATTCAAGAAGCACGAGAAAAAAATAGGACAAGAACTACTTGACGCTGCGCAAGAAACAGAAAAAAATATGTCAACCATCGGACCCTGCCCTATCTGCAAAGGCACACTAGTCATAAAACGCGGAAAGTTCGGCAGGTTCATAGCATGTGACTTATATCCTGATTGCAGCATAACATTCAAGTTGCCGATAAATGCACTTGTCAAACCAACAAAAAACAAGTGTGAATCATGCGGCTACCCTATGATCACACTCATCAAGAGAGCTAAAAGGCCGCAGGACGCGTGCATAAACCCGGACTGTCCTACTAAGAAAATAGAGGACGTAGATGCAAGAAAAGAAGCAGACAAGGTCGAATCAGGTAAGATAGAAAAGATCTGCTCTAAGTGCGGAAAAAACCTGCTTCTGCGAAAATCAATATATGGAAGTTTCTACGGCTGCTCAGGCTATCCAAAGTGCAAACACACAGAAAACATAGACGGTAATGGTCCTAAGAAATACGTGTTGAAATCCAAGGCCAAGAAGAAGTGATTGATTTAACCACCAAATAAAAAGATTTCTGAAAAAGTATATTAATCCATCTTGATTAACAATAATACATGATAATAAAAGGAATACCTGGAAGCCTGAAGAAACTATACGAAATGTTGTCACCACATTGTGTCGAACCACCTGATTTTGATGATTACTCTCCTGTCGAAAATATCGAGAATTATGTCAACGAACTGATAGAAGGAAGAGAAAGAATACTGCCGCAAGAAGACTCAACATTTGAACCATGCAGAAAGGGTGCTATAGGCGAGCTTATGCTCGTGCATGGACTTAATAACATGCTTAAAGATGAACACTGTTACCTTATCCACTCTACCGAGCTGCCTTACGGCAAAACCTGCAGACAACCAGACCACATACTAATACATCCCGACGCACTCGTCGTCATAGAGACAAAATACTGGTCATGGTTTAGAAACCATGAACAAACAAAAGAAGTGCAACAGCAGCTCAAGGAAGGTGAAGAAGCATTAGAAAAACTGCTTCAAAAAGAGACAGGAATGCCTGCAGAACGTGCGTTACCAATAATATATGATCCAAACTACAGAATAGATTATGACCTCCTGAAAAAAGATGAAACATACCGTGAACAGAGGCTTTTACGAAAACCAGAACACCTCGTGAAGAAAATGATACCTGAATACAGAAGGTTCACAACACCACTTACAGAACACCACATAGAATCATACAAAGATGTGCTGGTGAAAAGGATTCTCAGAGGGCAGGATGTATGCACATGCGGAACTATCAAAATAAAGCATATACAGTGTAGTTCGTCACAATATTGAGACAAAGAAAACTATTTATAACAAAATGATTCCTCATATAGTATGAAGAGAGGGTATCTGATAATAATCACAGTGATTCTGTTGCTTCTTGTACCGCAGGCAATCGCAGTGCACAAGACAGGGCAAATTAAGCTTCTTGCAGTGTATCAAGAAGATGGTGAGTTCAAAGGAAGTCCTGCAGATGTTGAGCTTGAGATAAAATCCGGAACGGGAAGAGTATTCCTGGAAACAATACCCCTCTCAAAGATGGATACACAGATATCCACAAGATTCGCAAAAGAGATTGCATGCAAATTTTCAGATAATGATTGTAATGAATATGATTTCTTCTACACAATAAAATCCACAGCAGGACTTGTTGGGGGACCTAGTGCAGGAGGTGCGATATCAGCACTCACAGTCGCTATGCTAAACGACCTTCAAGTCAGCCCAGACGTTGCAATGACCGGAACAATAAACTCAGGTGAACTGATAGGTCCTGTCGGCAGCGTAGAGGAAAAGATAGATGCTGCAAAGGAAGCAGGAATCAAGAAAGTACTGATACCTGGAGTTCAGTCAACAGGACAGGGTAACAACAGCTTAATCCAATATGGAGAAGAAATTGGTGTTGAAGTCATACCTGTCAACACACTATCAGAAGCGCTCGAACAAATCACAGGAAAAGAATTCAAAGATGATGAAAGAGATGTTGATGTTCCAGAAACATACACAGCAGTCATGGAAGATGTTGCAAGAAGACTGTGTGCAAGAACAGACAAGCTCATGCAGGAAGCCGACATATTCAATCTTACAGATAAAAAAACAATCGATTTTGAAATAGTGAATATACAAAAGCAAGCACAAAACATGACAGAAAGGGGAAAAAGAGCATTTGAAAACGGTAATACTTACAGTGCAGCATCATACTGCTTTGGAGCAAGTGTTCAGATGCAAACACTGTTGTACAAGATAATGAACCTCACAGAAGAGGAAAGAGAACAAGAGCATTCTAAACTGCAACAGAGAATAGAAAAATTCAATGATGAAATAGAGAGCAAACCCAAAGAGACTATCACAGACCTTCAGACATATATGATAGTTAAGGAAAGAATACTCGAAGCAAAACAGTACCTCGCGACAGGTAATAACAACTCAGAATCATACGGGTATGTCAGCGAAAGACTGAACAGCGCAGTGGCATGGAGCGAGTTCTTTGGAAAGGGTGGACAAGCATACAACATAGACGAGAAAAGTCTTGAAGGAAGTTGCGCAGAGATACTAGGTGAGGCTGATGAAAGGTTCCAATATCTCAACCTATTCTTCCCAGGCATACTAGATAGCATACGAAACAATCTTCTTGCGGCACGCGACCACTACAATGACGGAGAGTATGCACTTTGCATCTACCTCGCAAGCAGGACAAAAGCAGAAGCAAACATCATGGTAAGTATGTTAGGAGTGAGAGAAGAAGTTGTGGATGCTATCCTGGAACAGAAAATCAACGCATCAAAAAGAGCAGTGACAAAACAGATAGACGAAGGAGTATTCCCAATAATAGCATACAGCTACTATGAATACGCAAGATCATTGAAAGAAGACAACAACTTCGCAGCGCTACTGTATGCAGAATATGCCCTCGAGCTCAGCGACATAGATATATATTTCGAAAAGAAAAAAATAAGTGCTGAATTTGATTTCAAAAACCTCAGAGACTTCGCAGCAACAGCGATATTCATATGGGGACTTATTCTAGGATTCCTGCTCTGCTGGATAATACTACGCGAAAAGCGGAAGTCTCCAGGCAAACGCAGAACGAATCTTAGGCTGAGATAAAATGAAACATGATCTTCTGACAGTGGTTGATGAAAATGATTTGGTGTTAGGGTATTCTACAAAAGAGGATGTGAAAAGAAGAGGATTGAATTATAGATGCATCCAGGTATTTCTTTTCAATGATACAGAAGAGCTCATGCTCTGTAAAAGACCAGAAAATAAGAAGATTTTCGCAGGTCAATGGTCATCAGTGATGGGGCACGTCCGTAAAGGGGAAAATTATGAAGAGTCTGCTTATCGAGAGTTGAACGAAGAGACAGGGATGAACATAAGGCTGCAGCGCGTGACAAAATTCAGTGTTCTTGATGGAGCTAACAGAATATTCCAGGAAATATATGAAGGAGTAGTTACAGAAATGAACACAACTGACAAGACAGAGATAAGCCAAGTCGAGTTCAAGAGCCTGCGTAAAATAAGAAATGAAATTCTTCCAGAGAATACCAAGTATGCTTTTCCATTCGTAGAAGCAATGAAGGCTTATATGAAAGCAAAAAATGTTTATTGAGAATTTGTTATGGAGTCAAATATTGAAAAGCCTTTTCGCGTTCTTGTAAAATACATTTGGATCTTTGGGATGTGTATTAATCTGTCATAGTTACTTTTTCTTTTAAAGAATTAATAGTTTTTGTATCCCTTTGGGAAAGTGGAGTTTAGACCAAAAGCTTCTTTGCAAACTGGTCTTGCGGCTTGAAAGTTTTTTAAAAAGAAGCTTCGCTAACTTGTATCAATGATAATAAAACCCCTGGCAGACCTGCCGAAACAGGCCTGCTGGGGAAAAAGAGGTGAAAATAAATTCTTAAAGTTGGATCGTCATCACCATTTTAAACCCGAGAAGACCAATAACGAATTACTAGTCTGCTGGGAAAAAAACAGTGATAACGAAGTTTAGAGAATATCTTCTCCAAACCAACCCCCAATATGATAAAGTAGAACAACCCAGTATATAAACTTTTCTATAATTGAGTATTATAAAGTAGTTACAAATCGTAAGGTTTATTAATGCAAATCTGGGAAGACATAAATACAAGCAGTACAAGCCTTCTTTCATGAAACTATTCTCAAAGACATTAGTCACAATGGTCATAATAATCACAGTATTGGCCATGAATTGGGATTATATCGATGAAATTATCGATACAAGCGTCACAGGTAATGCTGTAGTGGTCCAAAAAGAGTTCACAACACCCCCTGAAGTCTACTTCTGCCCAAGGGATGGCTGTGCAGCAGAGCTGATCGCATGGATAGACGCAGCAGAAGAGTATGTGCACTGTGCGTTGTTTGATGTGGGGCTGGAAGAGATTAGGGATAAGCTTGTTGAAAGAAGCACAGAGATTGAAGTCAAGCTCGTGACAGACAACAATTACTTTGAGAAAGTATCCTATCTTGATTTCGCAAAACATGATAATCGAAGTTCTCTTATGCACAACAAGTTCTGTGTGCTTGACGGAAAGGCAGTGTGGACAGGAAGCTTCAACCCCACAAAAAGAGGGAATGAGAAGAACAACAACAATGCAGTGCTGTACCAATCAAGACTTCTTGCTTCAACTTATGAAGATGAATTTGAAGAGATGTGGAACGGGGTTTTCGGAAAAGGTTCTTTATCAACAGAGACAGAATTTGAAATCAATGGCAAAACTGTTGAAGTGTATTTCTGTCCGGAGGATTGGTGCGCGAACAAAGTCATCTACGCACTGCAGGATGCTGAGACATCAATAGACTTCATGACGTTCTCATTCACACACGATGCTATAGGAGAGCAATTGATCACTATGGCTAACAAAGGTGTTTTGGTACGAGGAGTGTTTGAGAAATCACAGAACAATGCATATACAGAAAAACCCAAACTGGCTGACGCAGGGATTGATGTAAAGTGGGATGGTAATGGTGCTAACATGCATCATAAGGTTTTCATTGTTGATAATAAGACTGTTGTTACTGGTTCTTTTAATCCTTCAAAGAATGGAGATGAAAAGAATGATGAGAATCTGGTTATTATACACGATTCGGATGTTGCTGAGAAGTTTGTGGAGGAGTTTGAAATGGTGTGGGCAGGTGGTGCTCTTGAGTGATAACTTACACTCTAACCTCCGGAAAAGGCATTCCTTTGCTCAGGCCTACGCGGCAGAGGTGTCTTATTTAAAACTCTTCTTTCATTGTGTCGTCACCTTTGTTTCTGTGATGAGTGGCGTAATATTTTAATCGTTCTTTAGGTATTGAAGCTTGTTGTCTGTGGTGGTTAGGACACAGAACTATTAAGTTGTTGTCGTTGTTGCTTCCTCCTTGGGAACGAGGGAGTATGTGATGAACGTCAAGAGTTATTCTTACGAAACAGTTAGGGTATTGGCATCTTGTGCCTCGCTCTCTGATAATTCTTTCTGCTTGATGCTTAGATAATGGTTTTTCAATAAACATTGGCTTACCTGACCTTGACTTTCCTGTTAAGTCTACTTCTTCTCCTTCTTCTAGCCATTTATTGATAAGATATTCTTGTTCTTTTTCTGTGAGTCCTTCGAGTTCTCCAGCCCTTTTCTTTCTTAATCTTTTTATCCTGATACCCGTTTCAATCTCTTCTTGCTTCTCTTTTTCAGCTCTCTGCTCTGGTGTAAGATTGTGTTTTTTGAACCAATAATACGCGATTCCTATGACTCCTAAAAATAGTGCTACAATTATTACCCACATTACGACAGGGTGGCTTTTTAGCCATTGACCTATCAAGACCAATGCTATTATTCCAACAATGGCTGCTGAAGCAATAGCTTGAAGTTTTTTATCTAAGGCGCTTTGTCTTCCAGGTCTTCGATTTGTTGGTATAGATATTTTTGGGAATGATAATCCGCCACTTGATGGCTTAGAGAATGAAAATGCGTTCTTGTTAGGCTTAATGCTGAATGCGCTTTTAGAAGGTTTGCCAATCGAGAACCCTTTTTGCACTGAACGTTTAATGCGCTTGTCTGATTGTCCCATCATATCCATAAGGCTTCCTTTTTCGTATTTCATGCCTGTTAATGGGTCAGTTCTTGTTTGAGACTTTCGCTTTTTAGCCAATTGAATACCTCTTAGAATGCTTCTGATGCGTTTTTATTTATAAACTTTGTTAGAAGTATGCTGAGGAGTTTGAATACATTTGGGTAAGTTCATAAGGCGTGTCGAACCAATATCATATTCCAAAATCACTGTTTGGTCGTCAGTTCTCGTAATTCTTTACCAGTCCAGAAGAAAACTTTGTTGACAAATACTTTAATATGATGTCCATAATCTTTAAGCAATTCTTCTCCTTTTTCGATATCCCTTTTGGCGACGCAGAGGAAATGGATCATCCCATCATAATATCTCCACACCACATTAACATTGTCAGCAAGTTTTTTCTTTCCTGAAGGTCATTCATACAAAATATTATCTGAATTATAATGATTCTACCAAACAGTACTAAAAAAGGAGAGAGAAAATTTAAATAGAAGTTTTGACAATACATAATATGGTTGAAGGGCGGTGTGATAGCACACACCACCCAAAGTTAGAATGATTGATTTGTGCCTCTTTAATGCAAATCATAGTATATTGAATATTTAAATTTTTCGGTGTTGATAGATATTCGATTTGTTCTACTGGGTAAGCCCTCCGCCCAAGATATGATAGTGAGATCGCTATTGTAAAAAATGGAGGATGATAGCATGTTATTCCCAAATAAGAAGGGCGCAGCAGCATTGGCTTGGTTACTAGCGGTAGCATTTTGCGTTCTAATAGCAATCACAATATTACCTGCGCTAAAAGGCACTCTATTGGAAGTAATCCACGCAATTGGATAACTAACACAGCAAAATAGTTTTGCACTTAAAATATTTTTATTTTTTGTTTTAAAAAACACCTCTTTTTTTCTAAAAATATTTTACCACCTATCCCACAAAGTCTCCATCTTCTTTACAAACTCAAATATTTCTTCTGGCGCGTTCTTATGCAGTGTAGCACTCTTGATAAACACTTGCAGGATGATAACTCTGTTTTTGCTCACAGGATTCTTTGTGTCAGTCTAGTCACTTTTCCATTGAGAGTATGTATGCACACTCCCTCGACAACCTCATCAATACTGTTTTGGGTTCTCATATTACCTCGCAATAAGGCAAGATTCCATATCAGGTTAATTTTATATAAAATAATATATTCGTTAACCCGAAATATGCACCACAAGGTGCTTATCATCGATAATAAGACAGTTGTTACTGGTTCTTTTAATCCTTCAAAGAATGGAGATGAAAAGAATGATGAGAATCTGATTATTATACACGATTCGGATGTTGCTGAGAAGTATGCTGAAGAGTTTTTAGGGGTTTGGGATGCAGCCGACTAATCCCCCTTACCTTTTATCCCTTGCGTTGTTGGTGAATTGGTATTTCTTCTCGAAGTCTTTCTCTATTTTGTCAAAGCCTTTGACGTGCTTGCAGCATGCTGGTGGGAAGTAGGTGTGCTTGTGCTCTCCGAAGACAATATGCACTTGGCATCCTGACAACCTGTCAGAGAAACGATTCCTCAAGCCACCCATCAAATCCTGGAAATGAAACCTGTCACGTGCAGTAAGGCCAACAAGGACATGATATCTTCCTATGAAACGCGCACTGTAGTATACCTCTGGCAGGGTCTGGAGGTACATCTTGATCTCCTCCTCAAGCTTCTGGTTAAGATTCTCAAACCTGAGGAAAACCGCGTATATCTCATGGTCCATGTTATAGATGTTGACAAGATAACGATAGCCAGTGATGATTCCATTCTTCTCAAGCTGCTTTATACGCTGACGTACACCCTCCTCAGAAAGGCCAGTCAACTTAGCCAGCTCTGCATTAGTGATACGCGCATTCTTTGATAGCGCATATATAATGATGAAATCCTTATCGTCAGGAGAGATGAGCTGTTCTGGAGAAAAAGAACGCATCATGAAACCTTTTGCGGGCTCTGGCAGACCCTTGGCTGTGCGAAAGATGTCCTTGAAAGAGTTCTTGAACTCCCTAGTATATGTCATAAGCTCATAATGCGTATCAGCAAACCTCGCCTCGACACCACGCATGAAATCAAGAAGGTCTGATGTGTCACGAGTTATGAAGGAAGCTGCCAAGTCATACTTGCCGCTCAAAGACCCCACCCACATGACATAAGGGCTCGACACAAGGATCTTGACCCTCTGTTTCAGAAGTTCAGGTGATGTCTTCCTGAACCTGAAAAGAATGTAATAAGAATTCTGATAGAACTTGGTCATGTTAATCTTGGCGACGCAGTTGCGGAGGATGTTGAGCTGCTCAAGACGTTTAAGACGGTATGCAACAGACTCCTTGGGCATGCGCATCTCAGAAGATATCTTCTTCAGAGGAACCTTGCCCTGCTCTGTAACTATCTCAAGAATCTTCAAGTCCTTATTATCAACCACACCTTTCTTAGCTGCCAAGAAACACACCCATATGAACAAAAACAATCTTAGTTAATAATTCTTTTGTTTTTTTGTGAAAAACCTGTCGGAATAAATGACCTACTCCCACGACCTAAAGGTCGGGGTATCTCATGCTGTGGCTAGGGCGTGATGTTCTGCTTGGTTCTTGATGTAGTTTTCAACTGTGCCGAATTCGTTGTAGCCAACAGTT
>JABMQF010000023.1 GCA_013203345.1 Candidatus Woesearchaeota archaeon | reverse complement strand
CGGGCATATAGACGCGCGAAGCGCCTAAAGATCCGTTTCTTTTTTTGATCTTTTGCTATTGCCCTAAATTGCGTGTAATCATCTATATGCGCAGAATGGGGAATATTGAGTATATAGATTGTTATGTGCTGGGTTTTGGATGTTCATTGGGGCTTTTTTTGTTGCTATGAATGTGTGGTGTTGGAGTGTTTCCGTCGGGGGGGTTGAGTTTTCCGGTTTCTTTGTGGTGAAACATATAAAGACTGAACGCTTAGTTGGTGTTATGGTTTCTGATCCTTTGTATGCTATGAAACGGGAAGGGTTGCGTCGGGGGCTTAGTCATCTAACAATTGTGACGTATGTTCAATGTGTTAAGCAATTCATGAAATATTGTCAAAAGGATTTGAAGAAAGTCACTAAGAAGGATGTTGGGGAGTACATAGACAGGATAATTGAAAGAGGGGGGTGCGGGAATACTGTTAATGTGCATCTTAATGCTGTGAAGTTTGTGCTTCAAGAAGTTCTTGGTAAAAGAGTTATGTTGCGTATCAGATATTCAAAGACGCCAAAGACTCTTCCTGTGTTCTTGACTAAAGATGAAGTTTTGCGGTTGTTGTCTGCTGTGTCGAATCCAAAACACCTGCTGATACTTGAACTGCTTTACTCTGCCGGTCTTCGAGTTGGAGAGGTTGTGAAATTACGGAAAGAAGATCTGGAATTTGATAGATGCGTTGGCTGGGTTCGTGCTGGAAAAGGGAATAAGGATAGGCTGTTCATCATCGCTGATAGGATATCAGGCAGGCTCAGGGAGCAAGTTGTCTCCAGAGGAGTTCAAGGATGGTCTTTTATCTTCCCTGGGCGAAATGGCCATCTGAGTGTAAGGAGTGTGCAGGAGATTGTCAAGGTCGCTGCAAGAAGAGCAAATATTTCCAAGAATGTGCATCCCCACTCACTTCGACACAGCTTTGCAACTCACCTTATCGAGAATGGCTGTGGTGTTGTCGAAGTGCAACCTTTGATGGGGCACAGCAGCGCAGAGACAACTAACATGTACATTCATATGGCCAATCCCCCGACAATAAGGGTCAGGAGTCCTTATGATGTATCAAAATCAAAAACCTTATAAATCATAATGTTTTATTATATTTTATAATGATTTGTAAGGTGATAAAATGGTGCAGGCAATCGTGAATCTGGGCGAACATCAGGATAGGGTGCTAACAATAGTCAAAGGCAAATATGGCCTCAAGAACAAGTCTGACGCAGTGAACCTAGTCATTGAGAAGTATGAGGAAGAGCTGATGGAACCGCATCTGAGACCTGAATACGGAAATAAACTGAGGAAAATAATAAAGGGAAAACATCTGTCACGAGCAGATCTGGAGAAAGAGGTATGAACTGATGTATCAGGACATATACAGCGAGGAGATAGTCAAAAAACTCAAGACACTGAAAAAGAAAAACCATCCACACTATGATCGAGTCAGAAGAAAGATGGATGATATCCTGCTCAATCCAGACCACACATACAAAATTCTACATAACACTATGAAAGGTATAATGAGAGTGCATCTTGGTCATTTCGTACTTGTTTTTGTAATCAATCACATCAACAAAACAATTTCATTCGAGGATTATGATCATCATGACAACATATACGAATAATAAAAAGTTTAGAATTAGTGACCTACCCCACCATAACATTTAAATACCCTAATACCTGCAAACGCTGTATGAAAAAGAGGTCTTTATTGCTGTTCTGCATGGTTGTAGTATCGCTGTTTCTTACAGGTTGTATGGGAGGAGTTGGATTGGTGGAAGATGTTGAAGAGATAGACCAGTCCACACGCATCATCTGGACCACAGAGGTCAGAGAAGAGATCAACTACACATCAGGCCAGCTCGAATACATACAGGACGAGAAGATGTACACAAGCTGGTTCAGCACAAGGCTAAGACCTGCACTTGACTGGATGAAAGAAAACTCAGAACCTGACGACAAGGTGTTGACATGGTGGGACAACGGCCACCTCATACGAGGTTATGTTCAACTCGAACCAATCATATACACACCAAGCAGAAACCTTATCGAAACAGTAGCAGAAGGTAAATGGGATGAAGAAAAGATGGGAGAGTTCGCAAACCCTGACGATGTAACCAATGTCGCTTATGCACTACTCGCAGACAGCCCAACAATAACAATAGGGATTATGACAAGATACAAGACAAAATGGGCATTCGTACCAAGGATAGATATGAAGAAAGTCGCAGGCATGGCAGTTGCTCTTGATGAAAGGGCTGAAGATTACCTGGATGACCTCGGAGACCCAAAAGGCACTGTGAAACACAAAGTGCTTTTCAAGATGGCAGACGGATGGACTGTGAAAGGGTTTAAACTCGTTTACCAAGACGATTATGCATATGTGTATGAACTGCCCTTAGAGTGATAATCTCTTTTGCATCTCATAATAGCACTTTTCTACATAACCATCAATAGCAGAATAGAACTCTTCAACATCAGGAAAAAATCCGCTCTTTATTGAATCAACAGCTTCTGCTGCATACTCTCTTCTTGTTGGAATAGAACCTGAAAAGAAATACGCACCTTGCCTGGGCGCCATTAAACGAGTGAAGTACTTTGCAGCTATCCAGCCAGAATTAGGCCCCCTGCAAGTGCTTATGTGAAACTGGATGCTGTCATCCTCAGGCCATGTGTGAATCTCCTCGTCTGACTCTCCGATTATCTTGATATCTGTGAATCCTGCTGGGTGATTTTGCGGTGACTCAAACATGTGTGATGCTTCCTTGATGATATCATAACCTTCTTCAATCAGACACATCCTTCCAGCAGAACTTAATTCAAAATGATTTTCAAGATATTGCTTGTCAGGACTGTAAAGAACAAGATGCACACCATGGCCCAAACCCTTGAATTTGCTATACATTCTCGATAAAACCCTTTGAAAAAATCAAGCGATTCATGATATTTAAAGGTTTTCCAAGGGTGAAATGTAGGGTGCTTAGTCAGTTTGGCAAAAATGCTTTTTGTCTATAATTTGAGTTCCCCGAAGGGGTTTATTATTGATTCGTTGATGGGAAAAAAATGGTTTGTTGGCTGGCATCTTTGTTTGTTGGTCGGCATATTCTTTTGTTGGTTGACATCTTGGTCTGTTTGTTGACATATTCTTTTGTTGGTTGAGATCTTGGTCTGCTTTGCTGCCTGCGCTGTACCATTACCGCGCTCGCACTGCTGCGTTATTTGATGTGGTCGCCCAACTGCGTTAGGTTTTTTCAGTAAGGAGTTTAGGCTCGCTAGGCGGTAACGGTGGCGCAGGCAGCTTTGTTGGTGCTGGTAGGAATGTTGGTGTTGCGGGTTCGTGGTGCTGTATTGCGGTGGTGTTGGCAGAAATCTTAATAAACAGGGGTTTATTCTGTAATGAAATGGAAATTGACAAAATCATAACAAAGCATGCACTCAAAAACGCGCTTGATTACAAAGGCAAAGCCAACCCAAAGGCAATAATAGGCAAAGTAATCGGAACACATCCAGAATGGAAAGAGAAGATGGCAGAACTTGCACAAAAGATAGGCAAGATAGTTGGAGAAGTCAACTCACTCACTCTTGAGCAACAAAGAGGTGTGCTTGAAGAGGAAGCTCCTGAGATGCTCGAAAAGAAAGAAAAACAAGAAAGGGATATCTTCGCATTCTTTGGAATAAAAGAAGGAGAAAATGTAGTAACAGCATTCCCTCCAGGACCTGAAAAATACCCTCATATCGGGCATGCAAAAGCACTGCTGCTCAACAACATGCTTGCGAGGCAGCACAATGGAAAGTTCATACTCAGATTCGAAGACACAAATCCTAAACTTGTGCAGAACATATTCTATGACATAATGCAGGAGAATTTCAAATGGGTTGGTGCAGAGTGGGATGAAATAGTTTATGCCTCTGATTATATGCAGTTATTCTACAAGATGTGCGAGAAATCAATTGAGGAGGGCAATGTATATGTTTGCAGCTGTGACGGTGAAAAGATACACGAATCACGCGAGAAAGGAATAGCATGCGCGTGCAGAGACAGAGGAAAGCAAGAAAACAGAGAACTCTGGAGCAGCATGAACACAGTACCACAAGGACATGCAATAGTAAGATTGAAGATAGACCTTGAGCACAAAAACACAACTATGAGAGATCCAACAATATTCAGGATAATAGACCAGGAACATGCAAGACAAGGCAAGAAGTACAGAATATGGCCTAATTATGATTGGCAGAACGCGATAATGGACGGGCACCTAGGAATCACGCACCGTATAAGGAGTAAAGAGTTTGAATTAAGAAGTGAACTACAAAATTATGTTCAAACAATGCTTGGCCTGCCAACAACAAAAACATTTGAATTTGGAAGGTTTAACCTATTAGGTGTGGAGAGCAGCGGAAGAAAAATAAGAGAAGGTGTAGAAAAAGGAGACCTTCTTGGTTGGGATGATCCATCACTAACCACAATTGTCGCATTGCGAAGAAGAGGGTTCCAACCTAAATCAATCAGAGATTTTGTGCTGTCAACAGGCATATCAAAAGCAGAAGCAACAATGACCTGGGACGATATCATAATACACAACAAACGACTGCTCGACGCAGAATCAGACAGGTACTTCTTTGTACAGGACCCTCAAGAACTATGGGTCAAAGCAGGGCCTGAACAGGAAGTAGAACTAAACCTTCATCCTTCACACCGCAAAGGTGGACGGAAGATGAAGACCCATGACAACTTCTGGGTATCAAGTAAAGATTTGGACTCACTTGAGGAAGGAAAGATGTACAGACTCATGGACTGCCTAAACTTCAGAAAACAAAAAGATGGTATGGAGTATGACAGTGTTGATGTTGAAAGGTACAAGGCACATGGTGAAAAGATAATGCACTGGCTACCACGTAGCGATGACCTTGTCAATGTCATGATAGTGATGCCAGATAAAAAAGTAGTCACAGGTCTTGGAGAGCCAGGGATTGTGAATATTAAGGAAGGGCAAGTGGTGCAGTTCGAAAGATTCGGGTTCTGCAGACTCGACAAGCGCGAGAAAAGCGAAGAAGGCAAGGAAAGATATGTGTTCTGGTATACTCATAAGTGAAGTTAACTGACGCAAAAGCATGCCCTACGCCGGTTTGCTTCGCAAACCTCTGTCCGTTGCCAGGCTTCACGCTGTTAAGTGTTGGTTGAAGACGCGGTACCCCCTCAACGGCTCACTCCGTTGACACGTGGATGCGGCATTCGCTCGCAAAACTCGCTCAGCCACACGAGGTTACAGCGTTCCATCGAGCGAAGCGAGATGGGACTGGGTTGCGGGATCAAGGAACAAGACCCTTGTGGGACTTCCCCCTGCTGCGTTGTAATGTTTTGCTGGAATGCGCTACGCGAAGGGCAACGACGGTCATGCTTTTGCTGAAAGAGTTACTAACCCTGTGAACAAAAATCTTAAATAAAAGATAGAGGAACGATACTGTATGAAAGTCACATTCCCCTGCGGGGCAACTGGAAAACCTGAATTCTGTCCAAGCCTGTGCAATTATGGCCAGTTCTGTAAGGTCAAGGAGAACAAGACAGAACCAATAGAAGAAACTAGTGAACCTGAACAAAAAGAAGACAAAGAGCCAAATGTTGAGATATATTACTAACTACATCTGATAATCCATTTTAATTCTATACCCATTGGCTATCTGCTCATGTCACCAGTCATTTGACGGTTCTTGATTTCTCTCAACACTGGATGCAAAATTCTATCATCAACACCAACACAGGTAATGTCATGTGAAAATATAAAACTTTATCTTAGAATTTAACTTAAAACGCAAAAAATCATAAAAATCCGCCGCAGTCATTCCACTCTGCACTGAAGTGCGGAGTTTGATCGAAATGACTGCTTTGACAGGCGGATTTTTAGGATGCTCGGAAATGCTCATCCGCATTTCCGACATAATACTGTAATGCTGTTAAGATAAAGAAGTCACAAAAAAATAATGGTCGAGAACCTACAAACAGAATCAATGTTTAATATGCTTATCCATTTTCTTGTAGAAAGACCATGCTCCGAAAGCTGATGCAACAACACCAATAATCGCTAATTTAATCACAGAAAATGGAGTGAAAAGCCCCATTATAAAGAAAATAACAACAAGCGACACAGCTTGAACCACAAAGAACAAAAACGCAGCTTTTGGAGCACCATATTTCAGAGCCAACTTGATCCAGCCACCCTTGGCAAAAAAATCTGAAAAAGTAAAATCCTTACCCTTAGCAGAGGATACAATGTCTTTGACTATCACATTTTGAGCCTTCATTGTTTTCCTATACCTCACAAGGGATATTATCACGACAACAAAGAACATAGTCGCCATAGGTATAAACTGTCTAAGCAATCCAAAAACACATATAGCAATCAAAACAGTATTTGCGATCATCGCCCACATAAACACATCCTTCAATGACTTTTTCGCGGACAAAAAACCTCGCAGGTTCTTGATAAATATCAACGCAAAAACAAATAATCCAAAAACAAACACAAAGGATACCTGCTGCAATGCTGTTTCAACCTGAACTACCATGTTATTTTAGAAATATAACGCACTATATAAAGATTACAGCTAATCTGCATATATTCTAAGCGATTGACTACATATTCTTAATGAAAAACATCCAAGCACCATTGCCGAACAGGGAGATCAATGTCACAGCAGTTCCTGCGATGATGACTCCTATAATGCACGCTATGATGAACTTTCTATAACCCAGACCGAGGAGATAAGAACCAAGAGCTCCTGAATAGACACCCGAGCCAGGCAGAGGTATTCCAATGAAAATGGCGATGCCGATCTCACCATACTTGTCAACATACTTATGGATGCGCTTCTGAGTCTTCTGTACAATACGATCGTACAACCTGCCCACAGGTTTTATTTTCACGACGAGATGGATAAACTTGTCAAGCATAAAGTATACAAGGATGCCAAGCAGAATATTGGTTATGACACAAATCATGAAAACATCCACCCAATTCATGTTCAGCTTCAATATACCATAAGGTATGGAAGCCCTAAGCTCAAGAAAAGGCAGGAAAGTTATCACAATAAGCTCAATAATATCTTTTAGCATACCCCCCTTTCAGCCGACCTTTTATATATATGTTTTCAATATTTTCAGTAATATTCACAAAATCACTAACTACAGAGCCTAAAAACAGTAATTTCAAATAATCAAATCAAAAAGCTTATATAGAAGAGACAATTCTACAAGGCTTGTAACTGTTCAAAACGAGCAGTTAAAGGCATAATAACGATATGGGGTGAATAATAAAATGTCAGATCTATTGGTTGTTAAAGCAAAACTAAAAGAAGTATGTCAGGGTTTCAATGTTTCAGGTGAACTTGCAGAGGCATTAAGTGCAAAAGTCTCATCCGCTATTGACGATGCGGTCAAGAGGGCAGATGCCAACTCAAGAAAGACTGTTATGGGTAAAGACGTTCCGTTCTGCTTCGAGTGCAGTGCAAAACACGGCGAAAACCTAATAGTCAAAGCCAAGCTCAAAGAGGCTGCAAAAGGCGCAAATGTCGCAGGTGACCTCTCAGAAGCTCTGAACTGCTATGCACACCAACTCTTGAAAGGGTCGTGCGAAAGGGCAGAAGCCAACCAGAGAAAAACTGTTATGGCCAAAGACCTTTAAGCATTTTTTTATTTTTTTATTTCTTGTATTTTTATCCTAATGTTTAGAAATTGATTTTCTGTTTGTCAAATCATAAAAATAATCTATTGAGAAAAAATCACTTCTTCAGCTTCTTTATCTTATCCTTGTGCTTATCTATAAGTTTCTTGACGCGGTCTAGGTCGCGCTTGCTGTGCTTACCAGACTTTCTAAGGTCCTTATGCCTTGATTCAAGTGACTTGATATGATCTTCAAGCTCAACCACTTGATTGGACTTGCCACCTTTCCTTACACGAGCCTCTATATTCCTTATCTTCTTCTCGCGCTCTTCGCCTGACTCAGAAATCTTGATATGCGCAGAAGCCAACGCCTCGCGAAGCTCTAAAACCTTCTTGTCCTTGGACTCCAGTTCGCCTGCATAATCCCTTCCGAGATTAATAAGCTTGGACGAAAGCTTCTCAACCATGGCCTTGAGCTCTGTTATCTGTCTTGTCTCACGCTTCTGCTCCTCAAGAATCTTTTCCTCATCCTTGATTATCTCTCTCACAGCAGCCTCAAAAGACCCAAGTTCATCTTCAATAACTTTTTTTGTACTGCGCTTGTTAAGAGAAACAGAACGTATTCTATCTATCTTCTCCCTTATCTCCTGCTTCTTGACAGAACGATCCTCTGCGCGAATAGCTGACGAAGCCAGATGATTGACAAAACGACGTAACCTACCTGGATGTATAGCAACATCCTTTTCAGGTTCCTTCAAACTAATAAAATCGTCAGGCATATTATCACTTCATCAAGCTGCCAAGCACTCCTTTCTTTTCTTCAGCAGAACCAGGAGGACCAGGTGGTGGGCCAGGCGGTGGGCCAGGCGGTGGGCCAGGCGGCATACCAGGAGGACCCATCGGAGCACCAATTCCTGAAGGAGCTCCAAGCGGAGGTAGACCGAATTGATCAGGCGACATACCAGGAGAACCAGGAGGCATATTCTGAGGACCCATCGACTGCATACCAGGAAGAGCTGCAGGAGGACGTTGAGTTATTGGTTTAGGACCACCAGACAAAGGAGGTAGGGAATGCTTTTCAGACCTGTCACCAAGTTCCTCAAGTTTCTCTTTAACCATGTCTGCAACAGCAACTATACCCTTAGCTATCTTCTGATTCTGGTCGATAAGAGTATCTATCTTCTCGTTTAAAGGCCCCATCTGTTTAACAATAGTATCAGACTCATGCTCCTCTATCTTCATGTCATCTGCAGCCTGCTTAAACACCTCAAGCATGACATTCAATGACTTGCTAAGATTATCAATACCTGATTTCAGGTCTTCACCTGCCTCAGAACCCTCAAGGGGATTTTTCTTGAGTCTATCCAGCTCACGCTTAAGCGTCATGAACTCTTTCTTAGAAACAATTGCATACTCTTCATCATCCAATTTAAGCACCCCTTTTTGTTTTTGACGAATGTGATAAATAAGAAAAACAGGGATTGAAGTTTATAAATATTTCTGTTTCAAAACACGCCAGAACCGATTTCCACTTAAAATTCTAAGTAGAGACGGTTTTTCTGGTATGAACAAGACAAAGAAAAAAACAAAGAAAAAAACAAAGAAAAAAAGAAAAAAATAAAAAATTACTTAAGGTCTGTTATGACTGGTGCCCGGTTCCTGTTCAGAACAACTACATGAACAGTGTTCTTCACTTCTTCTGTGCCGTCAGAGACAGTTAAGGCAACATCATACTCACCAGCGTCATCATAGCCTGTCTGCTTTGTGTCAGAGGTCATCCAGCCAGAATACTTAATACTGACTTTGTCACCATCAGAATCCCTTATGCGCGGCCTGAGAACAATCTTATCACCCTCATAGACTGTTACATCCCTCAGTCCTGATACGCTTGGCTTGCTGTTGACCTTATTCACGACCACTCTGACAGTTTTTGTGACTTGCTTGGAACCATCAGTTGCTCTAACAGTAACTCTGTAAGAACCTGCATCACCTTTAACAGTTCTCCAAGTACCTACCTGTGAGAAAGGGTCATCAAAGATCACAGTAACTTTATCACCATCAGGATCTGATGTCTCTGCCTTTATCTCAGCTATCTTCCCCTCATCAACAGTCACAGTATCAGGAACGTCAAGTGTTGGAGGTCTATTAACATCAGCCACGACCACATTCAACTTCTCAACATCCTTCTCTCCATCAGGATCCTCACAAGTGACAGTCACTTCGTGCTTGCCTGCATCATCATAGTCAAGCTCCTTCTGGCCAGCAGTCATGAAGCCAGATATCTTTATAGTGACTTTGTCACCATCAGGATCAGTACACCTTGGTGTAATAGTTACCTTATCTCCTTCACTTGCAGAAACATCACGAAGACCGGAGAGTGTTGGAGGATGATTAGATACTGCCACATCTACGCAGAACTCCTCCTCATCAAAAAGCTCACCATCTGATAACCTTACCTTAGAGACAGTCCTTCCAGCATCACCCTTGACTGTTCGCCAGATACCACTAGTGTCAAAAGGCTTGAAGAAAGTCCAGATAAGCTTTCCTGCAGGACCTACATCAGGGTCAGGATCATATCCATCTGGATTGAGCCTGACAGAATCTCCTTCACTGACCTCAAAAAGACATTCCCCTGCCTTCTGTTGCTGAACAATCCTTGGCTCGCTATTCTCAACAGGCGCATTGTAGACTATTGTGCCCTTAAAGCAGTAATCTGTATGTGGCTCGAGCTCGAGAACCTTGTAATCGTAAGAGTTCAGATTGCAGTATTCATCCTCAACAACACAGCTACCTTCAGGGAAGATGTACCTGCACTCGTCACGAGAGAAGAAATACTTTGTGTATGTGTCTGAATCCTTCTGCTTCTCAAATGTCTGCGGCTCATTAAGTTCACCTATGACAAAAACAGCCAACAAGAGCAGAGCAAATATAGATACAACAGCAATAAACTTCCATTTCATAAAGACGTTATGTCTCCTTAATCTTAGATAAGTTCTTTTTATTCTCATAATAAAACACCTCCATTATATTATCTTATGCAACAACTAATTCATATACAACAACCAAGCATGGTATCTACCTCTTTCTTTCTCTCAATATTTTCTTCACATGCAGATACTTGCCTAGCAATATCATCATCTGTTTTTTCAACCGATATTACAGGATCAAAAACAACACCCTCAGGTCGCATCTCAAGCTCATTGACAGCACCAGTATCCAAAACAACTATAACACTATCATCAACAGGGCAAGGCAAACAATCTATAATTTCGTGTTCTGACTCACCAGAATAAACAACATCCAATTCAGTCAGATCAGTTCCAGAACTTCCACTCACCTCAACTAAAATTTCTTCGGGCAAAATCATATCAATATCATCAGGAGATATTGTAGAGTCAGAAGGAACATACGAAGGATACACAGGAACCTTTGCTATCGGAAGCTCTTCTTTTTCTTCATCAGGAAGTAATATGTGAAGACGGGTGCTGCCAGTATCAACACCACCATAACCATCAGAACATATAACATCAACACGATAAACACCAGGAGGTTCGTAGCTTATGAAAGCAACATCTTTTCCCTGAAAGCGGTAACTTATCGTAACAGGATCTTTATCAGGATCATAACAAGATGCTTCAATTCTTGCCCCTTCCCCTCTTTTGACAAAGACTTCGGGAATAGGTTCAAGAACAGGATTCCTGTTATTAGGAAGTACTTCCACACATGACCTCTCAGTATCCTTCAATTCACCATCAGAAACAGATACCCAGAAAGGGAATACGCCACGCACACCCTTCAAGGTCTGCCACCTGCCGCTGCTGTCAAAAGGATGACCATATTCCCAAATCAGCATACCTGCAGGACCTATCTCAGGATCAGGATCAAAAGCAATTGGTGACAGCTGAACAACACCCCCCTCTAACACAGATATAGGACAAATTGTTGCTGACTGAGCATAAACAGGAGTAGAGAAGGATAATGTCACCATAAGTACTAAGCAGAAAACAACAATAATGTCCTTATTATTGCAGATAATGTTGACCACTCTTTTGAGACTAACCATTTTTCACCCGGAAACAGATACGAAAAAATCCTGTTTTCTCGTCAATAAGTATTCATAACACGATATTAAGGGAGTATAAAAAAGTTTTCTTGAAAAACATAAATAAACGTTCATTGTTTAAAAATGGCAGTAGAAGGAAATTTTACAAAAACTGTAAATGCGAAAGATTTAAATTAAGAAAGAGTAGAATGTGGATGTTGAGGTGAATATTTGAAGGCTATATACATTCTTTTGGTCTTGATGGTGCTGTTTGGTGCTGTCACTGTATCTGCTATTGATACATCAGATGATAATTCAGTGCATCTTTTGATTTTCTATGGTCGAGGCTGTCCACACTGCGTAAAAGAAGAAGGATTCCTTAAAGATATGGAAGAGAAGTACCCTACACTCGAGGTACACAGGTATGAAGTATATTTTGACAAGGACAACCGACAGCTGCTGGAAAATCTCGTCATGAACTACAACACAGAAATAGGCGGAGTGCCTACAACATTCATCAACAGCAAAGTCATCACAGGATTCAGTGACTCAATTAGCAGAAACATAGAGCAGGAAATAATACACTGTGCTAAGAATATATGCCAAAACCCTCTTGAATCTATTGAAAAAGATAACAATGAAACAATCACAATCACAGGCGATGCATCGCTTTCTGAGGAACCAGGTCAAACAAAAGTTCTCAATAAGCTGACAATCGGAGCAGTAATCATAGCAGCAACAGTTGACGCTATAAATCCCTGCGCATTCGCTGTGCTTATCATACTACTTTCTACAATCCTTGCTGCAGGAAAAAGGAAAAGAGTACTCGCAGCAGGTCTTGCATTCACAGCATCAATATACATCTCTTACCTGCTTATGGGACTAGGACTTTTCTCTGCGCTTCAGGCAGCAGGACTAACAAGAACATTCTATCTAATAGTATCTGTGCTTGCTATCGCAGTAGGTCTGTTCAACCTAAAAGATTACCTTCGGTATGGCAAGTGGTTTGTGATGGAAGTCCCAATGAAATGGCGACCCAAGATGAAATCGCTGCTAAAAGGAGTGACGTCAGTTCCTGGAGCATTTCTGATAGGTTTTGTAATAAGCCTTTTTCTGCTACCATGCACATCAGGACCATATATAGTCATACTAGGAATGCTGGCTAAAACTGCTACAAAAGAATATGCAATGATGCTTCTCCTACTATATAATTTCGTGTTCGTACTTCCAATGATAATAATAACACTACTAATCTACTTTGGATTCACAACCACAGCAAGAGCAGAGCACTGGAGAACACGGAAAATCAAGATTCTACACCTTATTGCAGGAATCATAATGCTTATACTGGGTGGTATAATGCTTATTACAATTGGACTTGGTTATGTTTAAGAAAGAAAAATGACCTACTCCCACGACCTAAAGGTCGGGGTATCTCATGCTGTGGCTAGGGCGTGATGTTCTGCTTGGTTCTTGATGTAGTTTTCAACTGTGCCGAATTCGTTGTAGCCAACAGTT
>JABMQF010000022.1 GCA_013203345.1 Candidatus Woesearchaeota archaeon | reverse complement strand
TTTTCTTGACTGCCTTTTTCTTGACTGCCTTTTTCTTAACTACCTTTTTCTTGACTACCTTTTTCCTGACTGCCTTTTTCTTGACTACCTTTTTATTCACAGATTTTTTATTCGCAGATTTCTTCTTAACAGGATTCTTAGCAGTCTTCTTAACAGATTTCTTCTTCACAACTTTTTTCTTATCAACCTTCTTGACAGGCCCCTTTACCCCAGAATCCTTCTTAACAACCTGCTTCTTGACTGATTTCCTGACTATGATAGGTCTCAATCTCTGTTTAAATGGTTTAGGCCGAACTGTCTTGAGTTCTGGTGTTTCTAGAAGCATGCCTGAAAATGTCCTAAGTCTCTGTCTTATGTGTTCTTTTGAGAATCCTTTCTCCTCGAGCAGTTTTATCATCAACTCAATGTCTGCGTCAGGTGTTGGTCCTCTACACCCCCAACATTCAAACTTTCCGCTCGGACAGATAGCATCACAGCCACCTCGAGTTATAGGACCAAAACACATCTTACCCCTGCCAAGAAGACAATCATTCTCTTTAAGCCTGCATTCAAAGCACACAGGTCTGTCATAATCATAAGGTTTCTTTCCGCGAAGTACATCCTTGATAAAAGACGAAATCTGCTTCTTGCTTGGCGGACAACCAGGTATTGTATAATCTACAGAAACATGATAGCTAATTGGTGTCGGAGGATGATCTTCGATATCTTTTGTTTTTTCATAAACAAGATAAGCATATTTCGATGCGTCAACAAAATTCCTATATGCTGGGACGCATCCAGTATATGCACAAGCCCCTAATGCGACAAGTACATCCGCGTTTTGCCTTATTTGTTTTATCTTATCAAGATCATCAGAACTTGCAACAAGACCTTCTACAAATGCTATCTGAAGTCTCTTGTATGCATTATCTCCCTTTACAAACCTGAAAGCCTTTACATCCACATGACTAACAAGATCTAACAACTCATCTTCATTGAAAAGAAAAGTAAGTACGCATCCTTGACACCCTGTAAGATCAAAAAATCCTATTGCAGGTTTGCTTTGTTGTTTTTTTGGCATTTTAATCTTTTATTATTTTAATCATAAGTATAATCTTTTATCTCATCGTATCTGAACACAGGTCCGTCAAGACAGGTATATTTACCATGTATCATGCAGTGTCCACAGACACCCATCGCACATTGCATCATCCTTTCTGTACTAAGGTATATTTGATTATCCTGGAATCCCTTATTCTTGAGTATGCCAAGTAATATCTTCATCATAACAGGTGGTCCACACATGAATACTGCCTGATTTTCAGGGTTGAGTTTAGCTTTCTCAACAATGTTGGTGACAAAGCAGACGTCGCAACTAATCTTTTTCTTAGATGGGTTCTTATCAACACTTAGATGTAGATTGTGTTTGCTTTTCCATTGTTTGACATCTTCCTTGAATAATATATCTTCAGGTGCACGGAATCCAAAAAACATCTCAACATTCCCATAAGCATCCTTATGTTTGTCTATGTATGATAAAACACCCTTGAGGGGAGCCACACCGCTTCCCCCGCCTATGATGAGCAGATTCTTCCCAAATAACTTCTCCATAGGATATCCTTTTCCATACGGACCCCTAAGGTATAATGTGTCTCCTTTCTTGAGCTTTGCCGCAGCTTTTGTTACATTTCCCACTTCTCGTATATTAAGATCAAGATGTGTTGACGAATATGATGCGACAGATATAGGCGCCTCACCTATTCCTGGAAGACTGACCTGGAAAAACTGTCCTGGCTCGTATGATCCTTTGTAATCAAGTCTTATCAAGAAACAATCACTGCTTTCCTTGTTATATTTCAATATCTTGTACAACTTAGGTAAATAAGGATTACAAGGTTTAATTTCCTTTTCCGGCTCTACGCGTTTTGTCCTTGGCATGTTTACATCCTGTTGAGCATATCAACCCAGTTTATTTTAGTTGGGCATCCTCTTATACACCTTCCACATCCTGTACAGAGGTTCATACCATGCTTCTGTTTGAAATACTTAATCTGATGAAATATTCTATGTTTGAATCTATCTTCTCTTGTCTCGCGAAATACATGATTACCTGCCACTTTAGTGAAACATGTAAGCTGGCATGACGCCCAGTTGCGCTTCTTCTGAACTTTATCAAGTTTCGCGTTGGTCTCTTCATACAAATCAAAACAATAACAGCTAGGACATAATGTGACGCAGGCTGCACAGCTAAAGCATTTAGAAATCTCCTTTTTCCATTCGGGATTATTTCTTAATCCAGATATCTCTCTCTTATTAAGATGAAGCCTTGTCTCTGTCCTACGCTCATGAGGTCTTATGTAAAGATCTGTGTCCCAAAAATATTTTCTATACCTATCAACAAAACCTCTTCCTTTATCTGACCCTATCTCGACAAGATATGCATCATCCTTTTCGTACAGCATAAGATCATAGAAATCCCCTAAATCCATTGAGCTACAGAAACAATAATCATCATACGGCTCTGAACAATGGTATCCTATGAGCAGCGTCCTTTCTCTTTCCTCTTGATAATAAGGATCTTTTGTCTCCTGAAGAAACATTATGTCCTGTCTCTTGATCGAGTTCAGATCGCATCTTTTCAATCCAATCATAATTCTTTGGTTCTTATCCAATTCAATCTCAGGAACTTTTATCTTACCGTCATAATAGGTGAATAAAGTCTGACATTTCTTAAAAAAGAACTTCTTTGCAGGAAAATATGCGTGTATTCTGATATCTATCTTGCTGACATCCTTAATTGTCTCAAACCTAGAATTGTCAGTCATGACAGGCGCTACAAGCTCGTTGTATCTCATAACATCTGTTAAGAAGTCACTGAATGATGCTTTGTTTATCTTCAGCATTTATTTCACTTAGTATCGTGAGACCCTATTCAATCTCAACCTCTTTTAACACAATATCTGCACCCTCTGTTAGTTGAGGTACATCTCCACATTCAGGACATACATATACTGCATGTCCATGTGAATGCTCAAGTATTTTCGGCGATCCTTGATACCCGCAAGCACATTTTGAGTTTGCTTTTTTTGTCTCTATACGAACATCCCATTCAGGGACCATTCGAATCAATGTCTCTTTGAGTTCATCTGCAGGGACATGACCAAGCTCACCAACTTCAACTGTTATCGCTCTTACATGACCTTTCTTTTTTGCTGTCCCTATGATATCGTGTGATATCAGTGTATCGTGCATCTAATTTCTCAAAAACAACTCTATATATAAATATTTGTGCGATTTCAAGGATTTTTGTAATCATTGCAGGGTTGCAAAAATAGGTGAAAAAGAACTAGTGACACTAAATTTTATGATTTCAGTTCTTCGACATTTTTCAAAAAATCAGAAGTTTTGCATTTTCCTGTAAATCTTTTTAAGGGAGGTTCACCTGTACACCACAGTTTTTCAATTCCTCTTGCATTGATTTTATTTTCATGCGTATAAAATTGACCCCAGACACCCATCCCCCAAGATCCATTAATAGTATCGGGTACTTCTTTCAAACTCGCATTAAACTCTGAAGGCATGAGTTTTGTATATTTGAGTAACTTGAGTATCCAGCTTGTTCCAGTCAGCCACTCAGGAACCGGCTCGTGTGATTTTATCTTTTCTGCACAGACTAAAAGGTCAGCTATCCTATTAGGTAACTCATCTTTTGCAAAAGGATTCTTTGGTGCAGAACCATTACGTATATGTATTGTTGCGCATAATTTGTTTGTCTTTTTTTCATCCATTTCAATATCTACATGTCTGACTCTGCAGACAATACAACGTTCTGTCCAACTCAGTTTCAGCACTCTCGCATTCCAGGATGTCAATGTAATCTCTCTCGCAGAAATGTCAAGAATCTTTTTTGTGTACGGTGGCTTCCTCAGACCCTCGAGCCAGCCTTTGAATCCTTTAAATCTTGCCCTATCTGAAACAGAACCACCACCTCCATTTTCTGGAAATCTCATACGGATCTCATGATCATTCAATGCAGCATATTTCCGTAAACTTTCATAAAGATTGACAGGCCATTCTTCTTTCGCACCTTCAATCTTTTTGAGATGACCGTGTGCAGCCATTACTGCTGCAAACTCTGCTTTGAATCGTGTTATTTTAACTTCTGTCTCAAGAGCTTGATGATCTATTTCGCGCAGGCCTTTTGTAAAATTATCAACTTCTTTTTGTGTTTCATCAGGGATATACAAAATATCGCCCGAATTCTTTTTCGCTTCTTTTTTTATGCTCTCACTTACCTGTTCAAAATCAATTCCAAAATCCGTCGTGAATAGTTCCAGACCCTCAAAAAATTTTCTTATATTCCCATCCTTGATAAATTGGTCTACAAAGTGATATTGATACTTTCCACTCTTGTAGCTCCACGCAGCTTCAGGCAACATCATAACGATGTGTCTTCTTCTGAACTCAGGAACATGATTTTGTTTGAGTCCAAACATCATATGTCAAACCCATTCAGTTTATTTAAATTTAATGTTCAAAAGAATCAATTTCAAAAGAATCAAAAATACTATTTTATCCCCAACTTCTTTTCCAGTTTAGCAACAGCCAACGTAGTCTTCACCACAGTGTCTGGAGTGAGCGACATAGAGTGTATTCCTGCCTCAACCACAAATGCAGCCATCTCTGGAAAATCACTCGGAGCCTGCCCGCATATCCCTATATACTTACCTTTCTTGTTGGCTACTTCAATTACTTTCCTTATAAGAATCTTCACAGCCTCATTCCTCTCGTCATAGATGTCTGCCACTAACTCAGAATCTCTATCAAGACCCAGCGTCAATTGTGTCAAGTCATTCGATCCAATTGAGAACCCATCAAACACATCAAGAAACTCATCTGCAAGCAGAACATTAGATGGTATCTCGCACATACACATGACCTGAAGACCATTATCTCCCTGTCGAAGATTATTCTTAGCCATCTCAGCGATGACTTTCTTCCCTTCCTCTACTGTCCTGCAGAACGGTATCATCACCTTAAGATTCACAAGCCCCATATCATTCCTAACCTTCAAAACTGATTTACATTCAAGGCCGAAAGCATCTCTGAACTTCTCAGAATAGTATCTGCTCGCTCCTCTCCATCCTATCATAGGATTATCTTCTGAAGGTTCAAAACTTTTTCCGCCGATAAGATTTGCATATTCATTGCTCTTGAAATCTGAGAATCGAAGTATAACATCCTTTGGATAAAAAGCAGCAGCTATCCTTGCTATTCCCTGCGCAAGCCTCTCTACATAAAAATCTTCCCTCGACGCATAGCTCTCTGTAATTGTATCAATCTGTTGTTGCGTATCTGCATCCAAAGTATCATAATGAAGCAGTGCAAGTGGATGGACTTTTATGAAACTGTTTATTATGAACTCCTCTCGCGCAAGCCCGACGCCTTTGTTGGGTATAAAACTAAAGTTAAACGCCTCCTCTGGATTTCCAACATTCATCATTATCTTTGTTCGCGTATCAGGTAGTCCTACAAGATCAGTCTTTCTTACTTCAAACGCAAGTTTTCCCTCATACACATAAGCTTCATCTCCTTGTGAACAATCAACTGTAATTTCCAGTCCATGAGATATCTTCTCTGTCGCGTTGCCTGTTCCAACCACACAAGGTATACCTAATTCCCTTGATATAATCGCAGCATGGCAAGTCCTTCCCCCTCTGTTTGTGACTATTGCTGCAGCTATCTTCATGATAGGTTCCCAGTCAGGATCAGTCATATCTGTTACTAGAACTTGACCTTTCTTAAACTTGGCAATATTATGAACATCCTTTATGACATTGGCTTCACCTGCACCAATTTTATGACCTACGCTTTTACCCTCAACGAGAAGTTTACCCTTCAACTTCAACACATACGTTTCGATTGTAGTCATATCTTTCTGGCTCTGGACTGTCTCAGGTCTTGCCTGAACTATGAACAGCTCTCCTGTCTCACCGTCCTTTGCCCATTCCATGTCCATGGGTTTGAACTTGCCTGCTTTTTCGCTGTAATGTTCCTCGATTATACAGGCCCATTTTGCAAGTGTCAATATATCTTCATCTGTAATCGCGAACTTTTTCCGATCATCTTCACAAACCACCACATTCTTAGTAGGTTTGATTCCGCTGCTCGTATAGATCATCTTTATTGCTTTGGATCCCACCTGTTTGTAGATGATAGGATTATATCCTTGTTTCAGTGTTGGCTTGAATACATAGAACTCATCTGGGTTGACAGCTCCCTGTACTACATTCTCTCCAAGTCCATATGCTGCTGTTATGAATACTACATCCTCGAATCCTGATTCTGTGTCTATGGAAAACATCACACCTGCTGATGCAATATCACTCCTAACCATCTTCTGCACACCAATCGAGAGCGCCACTTTGAAATGGTCAAATCCCTTATCTACTCTGTATGATAGCGCTCTGCTGGTAAACAATGAAGCAAAGCACTTCCTGCAAGAATCCAAAAGCATCTCAGGCCCTTTGATATTCAAAAATGTTTCCTGTTGTCCTGCAAAGCTGGCATCTGGCAGATCTTCTGCAGTTGCACTACTCCTTACAGCAACATCACAATTATCTCCATACTGCCTGCACATGTTACTATATGCCTCAACTATCTTCTCTGTCAACTCAGAAGGAAACTCTGCATTAAGAAAAAGCTGTCTTACCTTTTCCCCTCTTACAGCCAAGTTATGCATATCATGCGTATCAAGGTCTGAAAGCACATCTTTAATCTTATCCTTAATACCTGATTTCTCGACAAGAAACTCATAAGCATGAGCTGTGACTGCAAATCCATTCGGCACCTTGACCCCTTTGGATGAAAGATTCCTAAACATCTCTCCAAGCGATGCATTCTTTCCCCCCACGCGCGGCACATCATCTATTCCAATCTGGTCAAACCATAGAATGAATTCATCACTATCAGTCATGCATACACCTCTTTTTAAGATAACTGTTTGATTGATAGTTTATAAATGTTATTGCAGATAAATAATCAGGAATTATTGTATCTAATCAAAAACTATTTATATTATCTTATAATTCAGTAAAGATATGAAAAGGGGTTATCTATTCGTATTGCTGACTGCTCTGGTCAGTGGAGTATCAATCTTTCTGAATAAATTCGGTGTCAAAGGCATCGATCCGTATATATTCACATGGTCCAAGAACATCCTTGTAGCATTGTTCCTGTTCTCTGCATTAATGATGATCAAGGAGATCAAGACATTCAAGGATCTTAAACCCAAACAATGGGGACAACTTGTTTTGATAGGTCTTCTAGGCGGTTCAATCCCTTTCCTACTGTTCTTCAAAGGACTTTCGATGGCACCAAGCGCCACTGCAGCACTCTTGCATAAATCAATGTTTATATTTGTCGCAATCGCCGCTGTATTGTTCCTAAAAGAAAAACTGAACAAGGGTTTTCTTGTCGCTGCAGCACTCCTTTTTGTCGGCAACTTTCTACTGCTTGGCAAGACAGGTTTTACATTTGGCCTGCCCGAGTTCCTGATATTGGCTGCTGTATTGTTCTGGTCTGCTGAGACTGCCCTTTCCAAACATGTCCTAAATGACTTGCCATCAATGGTTGTCGCTTTCGGAAGAATGTTCTTCGGGGTGCTATTCATACTGTTATTCCTCTTCATGACCGGAAGCATAACAAAGATTGCAACGCTGACCCTACCTCAGGTGGGATGGATATTATTCACAGCAGTACTTTTATTAGCATATGTCAGCTCATGGTATGCTGGACTCAAGCTCGTACCTGCATCAAAAGCTGTGTGTGTCCTTCTGCTCGGCAGTGCGATAACATCCATTCTGTCTTTCATCTATGCAGGTTCTGTGACTATCTCAGGTCTTACAGGAGTTGCACTCGTGTTGTCTGGCGTGCTGACAATCATAGGCTATTCTTATCTAGTGTCTAAGTTCAGGATATTGTTCCCTACCAGAGAATAGATGATTAAAAAAATGATTAATAACTTACAGAATTCTTTCAAATCTATTCTATTCTCTCAACTGCATACCCGTAATGCACCATAGCAGTGTCGCCGACCTTAGCTTCTTTGTAAAGCGCTGAAACAATGCGCACATCACCATCCTGCAAGTCTGCCTTAAAGAATCCCTTGATTTCTTTGACCAGTTTGCCAGGCCTGACAACGCAAAGTCTTCTTATCGTCGGAGGAAGATCTGTGCTCAACATGTCCTCATGACCTTCACAAAAGTATTCCCTTATCGTCCTGACATTCCAGCAATCATCATCTATCTTCCTCATGCCTTCAAATGCCTTGAAAAATATCTTCTCAAGATAATCGCGGGAAAGCGGTCTGTCTTCCTCTACAGCACGCTGCATGTCTTCATACTCTTTCTCTGTGATAGTCTTCCTGAAATCCACCAGGACCCTTGCACACGGAAAAGCATATCTTAAGAAGTATACTTCAGGTAACATCCTTCCACACCTCAAGACTCTTGAGAGCCTCTTCTTCGGGTATCTTCATCACGATAATCTTTGAAGAAACAAAAACATAATCTCCAATCTTGTAATCCCCATCGATAATAATCGCCTCTCTCGTAGCGCCAGGATACTCTATCGTCGCTGTATCCTCTTCAATCTTCACTATCTTTCCAGGCATTGCAACACACATGATAACACCACTCGCAGGAGAGCATAAAACTCATCCCTACTACAAAAAGAATATAAATCAAGTCACATATAAAAGATTTATGTTATACCTATTGTGTTTTGGTAATCCGTACCTGGAAGATGACAATCTCGCTTTAAAGATAGCAGACGACATGATAGATGACAAGATACCAGGTATTGAGATAGTGAAATGCGTATCTCCTGAAGAGGTTCTGCACTATACAGGAAAAGATTTCTTCATCCTTGATGTTGTAAAAGACCTTGACGATGTCATATTAATAAATGATATAGATAAGCTAAAAGCAAATAACTTAGTCTCATTGCACGACTTTGATCTTGGTTTTTTCCTGAAACTAATGAAAGAAACAGGGAAGATTGAAAAAGTAAATATAATTGGCATTCCTCAAAAAGGTTCTGTAGAAGATATTAAAAAAAAGGTTATCAATCTGCTTCCCATTCAATCTCAAGAAAATGTGTAGAGCAGGATATACAAGGGTCATATGCCCGTATTAATTTTTCTATTTCTTTCTTAACATAATCAGGTCTCTTGTCAAGCATATCTGAAATATATTCCTTTATTGCTTCTTCAATATGTCTTAGGTTCTGTGTCGTCGGAGTTACTATATCTGCATGTGTACAGTAACCTTTAGCGTCAAACGCGTACTTGTGAAAAAGTATTCCTCTCGGAGCCTCACATGCAGCAATTCCTTCGCAAGCACATGGGTTCACATCATATTCAACAGGAGATTCATCTTTCAGTTCTATATTCGACAATATAATTATAGCCCTATTGACAGCATCAAGAATCTCTATAGCCTGAGCAGGTATGTTCATGAAAGGATTATCTTTCATATGTTTGATCCTCAAAGCATATTTTTTGGACTCGGGTGTGAGAAGATCCATATTGTTGTTGAGTCTCGCCATCGCACCAACAAGATAACTCTGACCTTTTAGTGTCGCAAACTCTGCAGGACTTCCTTCTGTAAGATATTGATCAAAATGTTTTTCATAATCATTTATAGGAAAACATTCTCCTTTTTCACACATCACACTTTTTGAAGAATAGAAATATTTATCTCCAGTGATACAAAACATCTTGGTCTGTTTTTTGAACTCAGGATACTTCAATGAAAGGAATAGATTCACTGTCTCAACAGCATCCTCTTTGCATCTCTTAAGTTCTTCGACGAGAGATTCTATGCTTTCTTTGCTTGGAATTCGAGAAAAACCACCCAGCACACAGGCTATAGGATGGACATCTCTGCCCGCCATGGTTTTCACAATCATGTTACCAAGTCTTTTGAGTCTCAGTGCTCTGTCAAATGTAGCCTTATGTGTCTTCGCAAGTGCGAGCACACTATCAACTCCTGCATAATCTGGAAGTGTAAGAAAGTAAAGGTGTAACGCATGGCTTTGTATAATACCGCCTATGTTGAGAACCTCACGCAGGATACGGGTCTGTTCAGAAACCTGGATACCTAAAGCACTTTCTATTGCTTTAGTGGATGTTATGGCATGTACCACTGAACACACACCACATATCCTCGACGCTATATGACTAATGTCATTGTACTTCCTATCCCTGAGTATGCCTTCAAAGAATCTTGAACCTTCCATGACGCGAAGTTCAACAGTCTCTATCTTTCCACCCTCTACCTTGATGTAAAGTTTTGCATGACCTTCTATCTTAGCTATGTGTTCGAGTTCAAGTTTTGTCATTTTCTTTCTTTTTCAGCTTCTGCTGCCCAAATTTTCCAAGCTTTCCCATTATCTCTCTCTGTTCAACACCCCACCTCTTAAATAACGCGATTTCTGCGGGAAAATTAGCCGTTTCCAAAGGTCCTCTGCACATTATACAAGGTATTCCTTCTCGAACACAAGTTGCATTGCACCCTCCATTAGTCACAGCTCCAAGGCACATCTTTTTCTCTCCCAGAAAACAATTCTTTCCACGTCGAGGGCATTGCATACAGACAGGTCCTTTGAAAGATATCCATTCCCTACCTGAGATATATGATTCTATAAATGATGTAAATTCATCTTTTAGTATAGGACAACCACGAAGTTTATAATCGACTTTTATGAAATTCTCTATTGGCTGTGCTTCTATAGAATCTTCAATAGACTGCTTGTTATATGTGTACTTTTCCAAGTCTTTGTTCTCTATGAAATTACGCATCGCAGGTATGCCCCCATAACATGCGCAAGCACCAATAGCGACGAGAGTTTTTGATTTAGCACGTAATTTCTTAAGTTTGGCTATTTCACTCTTAGTGGTGATAGCCCCTTCCACAAAAGCAAGGTCGAACTCTGCTTTCTTATCTTTTTCCTTGATGAGATTAAAATATTTCAGATCTATTTTATCAAGTATCTGCATAAGATTATCCAGAAAAAGCACAGTAAACCCACATCCTTCGCAGCAAGTAAAACAGAAAAAACCAACTACAGGTTTGAAATCTCGTTTCCCATCCATAAAGCAGGAATGCATTGTTGATTTTATAATGTTTATGGTTTAAACACCAAGAACCACACTAACATCCCTCACCAACCCACCACACACCCCGCACCACACACCCCGCACACCACTGCCTGCGCCAGCATTACCACCAAGCGAGCCTTAACCAACATACACACCAGACGTATTCATAGTAACAGAATAAACTAACACAATACTGCAAGCGCAGTAATGGTTTTAAGCTTTGCTTGAAACCTTGTCAAATCTTCGATTTGGCAATGCTACTGCGCAGGCAGGCAAACAAACCAAGAAGTAAAAAACAAAAAGAATCCCAACCATCACCCCTCCATAAAATAATACCTACAACAATCTCCACATACTCCCAATTCCACCCAAACCCCTCAAAAACAAACAAACCAAGAAGTCAACCCCACACACAACCCAACCACCCCCAAAATCCCCCTAATCCCTTCGGAAAACACAAAAACTACTCGAGAGTGAAAAATAAAGTTAATATAGCGCAAAATAAGCAATGCTATTATAGATAGTGTTCAGTCTATTAAATACAAAAAGAGGCATACTGATTAAGTCAGTGATAAAAATATGAAAATATTAATGTTTGGTTGGGAGTTCCCTCCTTTCAAAAGTGGTGGCCTAGGAACTGCTTGTTACGACCTAACCAAAGGTCTCTCGCGTCAGGGATTAGATGTCACATTTGTCATGCCAACCGCACCAAAAAAAGCAGATGCTGAATTTGTTAACCTTCTAGGCGCGAATAACTTCGCAGGAAAGGTAAAAATCCGCAAAATCAGCTCCATACTAACACCCTACCAATCATTCTCATCTTACAGCGAAGAACTAAAAAAATTAGGCACAGATTATGTAAAAAACAGTAATGACAAAGAAGTTTATGGTAACAATCTTTACACAGAGGTTATGCGCTATTCAGCCGCAGGAAGCGAAATAGCAGAAGAAACAGACTGTGACGTCATCCATATGCACGATTGGATGACTTATCAGGCCGGAATCAACGCAAAAGAGCATAATAAGAAGCCGTTGGTCGCGCACATACACGCAACAGAGTATGACCGGACAGGCGGCAATCCAAACAAGATAATCAGCAATATAGAACGTAACGGGCTTGTTAAAGCAGATGTAGTCATAGCTAACTCCCATTTCACGAAAAACAATGTTATCAAGCATTATGGCATAAATCCAGACAAAATAGAGGTTGTACATTGGGGTATTGATTCTGACAACCCACACTACAACATAAATCAAAAATCTCCGTTTAACAAGGAAAAAATCGTTCTATTCCTGGGTCGTATCACAATCCAAAAAGGGCCAGACTATTTTGTTGAAACTGCTTCAAAAGTTCTGAAATACGAACCCAACACCAAATTTGTTGTAGCAGGATCAGGCGATATGTTTGAGCGCATGGTGAACCGTGCTGATGAACTGGACATACTTGACAGGTTCATTTTCACAGGTTTCCTAAGAGGTGCTGATGTCCATCGTGCTTTCCAGATGGCAGATCTATACGTAATGCCTTCTGTCTCAGAACCATTTGGTCTTGTAGCACTTGAAGCGCTGAAGAATGGTACACCCATCCTAATATCAAAGCAATCAGGTGTAAGCGAAGTTGTGACCCACGCACTTAAAGTTGACTTTTGGGATACAGATGAGATGACAAACAAGATAGTCAACATACTAAAGTATTCAGAACTTAGAGAAGAGCTTAAGCAGAACAGCTTCCGTGAAGTTCAGCAATTCAATCTTGACAAGCCTGCAGAAAAAACAAGGCAAGTCTATGAAAAAGTAATTGAGAGGTATAAATAAATGGTATCTGTATGTTTTTATTTCCAGGTGCATCAACCTTTCAGGATGAGGAATTATCCTATATTCGACATAGGGAAGAGACAGGATTATTTTGACGACGAGAAAAACATAGAGGTACTCCTCAAAGTGGCGCGCAAGTGCTACCTGCCAGCAAACCAATTGATGCTCAAACTGCTCAAAGCGCATCCTGAGTTCAGGATATCATTCTCCCTTTCCGGAGTTTTCATCGAGCAGTGCGAAAGATGGGCTCCAGAAGTGATTGAAAGCTTCAAAAAACTCGCAGATACTGGAAAGGTCGAGATTCTCTCAGAAACATATTATCACTCACTCGCATATCTTTTCTCAAAAGAAGAGTTCAAGGAACAAATAGAGATGCACAAGAAAAAAATCCAAGATGTATTCGGAGTTACACCCACAGTCTTTCGTAACACAGAGCTGATATACAGCAATGAAATCGCAGAATTCATCGAAGATATGGGATTCAAAGGCATACTATCAGAAGGATGGGACCCTATACTTAAAGACAAAAGCCCAAACTTAATATACAGACCAGCCACAAAAGGAAATATAAGATTGCTTATGAAGAACTACAGGATGGCAGATGACATAGCATTCAGGTTCTCGAACAAGGGATGGTCTGAATGGCCTCTCACAACAGATAAGTTCTGCCAATGGGTGAACAGCATCAACAATACTGGAAAGTGCCTGAATCTTTTCATGGACTATGAGACATTCGGTGAACACCAGTGGGAAGACACAGGCATATTCAACTTCATAAGTAGTCTTCCATCAGAACTACTGAAAAATCCTGATAATGATTTCAAGACACCATCAGAACTGATAGATTCATACGAACCTGAAGGAGAAATAAATTGTCAACAGATGATATCCTGGGCTGACGTGGAAAGGGATCTATCCGCTTGGTTGGGAAACAGAATACAACGCTCGTCTGCAAGTAGGATCTATGAGATGGAGAAAGAGATTAAGGAATGTGGTGATAAAGATCTAATAAATGACTGGCGAAAACTTCAGACATCAGACCATTTCTACTATATGTGCACAAAATGGTTCAATGATGGAGACGTCCACAAATATTTCAACCCGTACGATTCACCGTACGATTCATTTATCAATTTTATGAATGTAATGAACGACCTGACACTTAGGTTAAAAGATTCAGAACAAATGTCTGTTTCGTCTGCGGACGAGGTGAACTGTAATGAAATGGGTAAGGCAGTATAAACGAAAAATTTCAAATGCGGATAATGTAATCAACAGGATGCGCAAGAGGGAAAGCAGGTATAAGAAGAGAGATGAAAATAACAAACTGCGTGAAATCCTGCCTGAACAGCACTTCATATTAAATGATGGCACAAAAATAAAGAATATTGAAGAACTTGCTATACTTATGGATAGGATAAGTGATGAAGATTTCAGCTTCCACGTACAAGAAGATAAGAATGATTTTTCCAATTGGATTAGAGATGTATTCAAGAACCCTGAAATGGCAGAAGAACTTGAACAAATAAAGGATCAGAGGGAGACGCAGATATTCCTATTGAAGAACTCTCTTTACGAACGTGATGTTTGATGAGGTGTTATGAATGAACAGTTATATTACGGAAAGGGACGTGATGGCAGACGTACCCAATGAAAAGGCTTTCAAGCTGAATGACGGAAAATCAATCAGCAGCCTTGCAGAACTCTACTCTACGCTTAAGTCACTTGACGAAGAAGCATTCTCCCATCATGTCAAAAAGGATAAACATGACTTTGGGAATTGGGTGAAGGATGTTCATAAAGATTACAGACTTGCAAACGAACTGTTCACTGCAAAGTGTAAGGATGACTGTACTCGTGCAGTTGGAAAACGTATGTATGAGATCCAGAAAGATCAGGAAAAACAACAAAGTAGGATTATTCAAATACCTGTTCCAAAAGAAAAATCATTATTACCTGCACTGGTAGAAAAAGCAGAAACAGCAAATAAACCTGAATCTACACCTACAGAAAAAATGAAAAAAAGATTAGAAGCAGAACAAAGACTAAGGACAACATTATGCCTTCCATCAATAAAAAAAGAGAAAAACGAAACAGTCCTAAAACCAGTTCATCCAAAACAGTGCATAGCACCAGGAGAGACTGCAGCAGAAAGGCTTGAAAAAATACTATCTGAAGCTGCCAAAGGCAATTTTCCAAAATCAAGCAGTATAGATGAAAAAGAAAGAACTATCAAAGCCAGACCCAAACCAGTTCCAGGAGAAAAAGAGCCTCACGCAAAAATGGTTGAGGACATAATGAAAGGAAAGATACCTCCACCAGAAAGATCAGTTTACAATACAGAATATAAACCCGAACCTGCAGAACCTGAACCAATAGTGCTCCCTGCCAAAGAATGCAACTCTAATGAATGTGATGAACTGATTCAAATTGCAGAATCAAAAGGATTCACAGGAGAGATGGTTAGTGAAGTCAAATCAATTTTTTCCGGCTCGACCATGAAGGTATTCGCGAATGATATGAAGAAGATATTCTCTGCAGAAGAAGGAACAACAGAATCCGCACCCAGTACAAATGAACCATCAGTAAATTCCACCTCCAATAAAAAGGAGGAGATTTTATCTCAGCTTAAGAAGGTGTACAAATGAAAGGCAAGACTATCGGGGTAATCAGTATCAAAGGTGGCGTTGGCAAAACAACACTTGTATCAAACCTAGGGGCAGCACTTGCCAATAAATTCAAGAAGAAAGTGCTTCTTGTAGATGGAAATGTAACAGCACCTAATTTAGGTCTACACCTCGGTGTCGTGGATGCAAAGCACTCTCTCCATGATGTGTTATATGACAACACCAATATAAGCCAGGCAATACAGAAAACAGAACATGGATTTGACTTGTTGACCAGTTCTCTGGCACCAACAAAAGAACAGAAAAAATCCATCAATCCTTACAAGCTGCATAATCGCCTGTCCCAGGTAAAAGAATTATATGATTTCATAGTCATCGACTCATCACCGAATCTCAATGATGAGATGCTTTCTACTATGATAGCCTCTGACGAGCTTCTCGTGGTTACTGGACCAGACTATCCCACGTTGAGCTGCACTATGCAAGCTGTCAAGACAGCAAAAGAGAAAAAAACACCCATAGCAGGACTTGTTCTGAACAAGGTGCGTAACAAGAAATTTGAGCTGTCTGTTAATGACATCGAAAACGCTACAGGTGTTCCTGTCCTTTCTGTAATCAGGGACAACGTGAAAGTGCTTGAAGCTCTTTCAAGCACAAAACCTGCAGTCCTATACTCTGCAAGAAACAAAGCGTCTCTTGCATACATTGAACTTGCAGGTAAGATAACAGGTGAAAAACCACCTATACGTAAAAGTCTTTCAAGAGTTAAAAAAGTATTTGGTATATCATAAAAATTCGTCTCGAATGCCAAAGCCAAATGGCTTTGATCATGCCAAAAATTTCACCATGAATGGTGGGGTGTTAAACCCCTCTTAAAAATTTAAGGTGAAATTTTTGCGCATAAAACGGTGCAAATTTGTCTGAAAAAAAAGGTGAACGGAACGCGGATTTCCTATTTGAAGTATCTTGGGAAGTATGCAATAAGGTTGGCGGGATAAACACAGTAATAAAGAGTAAGATACCGCAGACAATCAAGCACTATGGAGACCAATACTGTTTGATAGGTCCATACTTCCATGATAAAGTCAAGGGAGAGTTTGAAGAGACAGTAGTACCTGATGATTTCCGGCCTGTCTGTGACGAACTGGAAAATATGGGCATTGTTGTGCACTACGGTACATGGCTGACAGAAGGAAAACCTCAAACGATACTTCTTGATTTCAAGCCGTTTCTATCAAGGAAAGATGAGATAAAGACAGTTTTATGGGACATGTTCAAGATAGATTCTTTAAAATCACCTTATGAATTTGATGAACCTGCTGTTTGGGCATGGACTGCAGGAATGATTATTGAACGTCTATCTGCAAGAATGGAAGGAAAAAAGACTGTGGCCATGTTCCACGAATGGCTTGCAGGTGCAGGTATTCTTTATCTCAAATCAAGAAGGTGTAAAGTAGGCACAATGTTTGTGACTCACGCCACCGTCGTCGGCAGGAGTCTTTCAAATATTGGAACAGATCTTTATTGTAAAGATGATGAAGGTAAATGTCTGCTTGACAAGATGGATTTTGACAAAGAGTCTTACTCGCAGAATGTTTATTCAAAACACCAGATGGAAAAAGCAAGCGCTCATAACGCAGATGTGTTCTCAACAGTTTCAGAAATAACAGGTATTGAAGCAACGCACATACTGGGAAAAAGTCCTGATAGTCTTGTACCAAATGGACTTGACATGGATCAATTTCCGACAACAGAAGAAAATTCATTAAAACACGCAAAATTCAGGGACAAGATATTCCATTTCCTGCTCCAGTATTTCTCACCCTATTATGAGATTGACCTTGATAACACTCTCATCTGCTTCATCGCGTCAAGATACGAAGTCAAGGACAAGGGCATCGATGTCTTCATAAAAGCATTGAGCAGGCTCAACAGGACACTTAAAGAAGAGAACTCAAATAAGAACATTGTTGCTTTCTTCTGGGTTCCTGCAGGTGTCAGAGGCATCAAACATGAAATTGTGGAAAACCGCACATTATTCAAAGATGTTGAAGACAGTCTAAAAGACAACAAAGAAAGAATAATGCTTCGCATACTAAAAAAGGTTGTCGCAGAAAAGGAAATAAATAAAAACTCTCTTTTCGAAAAAAGTATGGATGACGAAATCCGTAAGAAAGTTCTGAGACTAAAACAAGATACATCCGCTCCTCCTATATGCACTCACGATCTTGATTACAATAATGATCAGATAATCAGGTTGTTGAATGAATCAGGTCTAGCAAACAGCAAGGATGATCGTGTGAAAGTAATATTCTACCCCATCTACCTAAGCGGAGCTGACGGACTTCTTGACCTGAACTATTACGAGGCTATTCAGGGATCGCACATGGGAGTTTTTCCTTCTTTCTATGAACCTTGGGGTTACACACCACTTGAAGCAGGTGCTTTCGGCGTTCCTTCAATAACTTCAGATATGGCCGGTTTCGGCAAGTATCTTATGAAACAGGAGAACAAAGATACAAAAGGTATTTTTGTACTAAAAAGAATGGACAAATCTGATGATACAGTCATTGATGACCTGTATAATGTGCTTTTTTATTACATGATGCTTCCAAAATCTAAAAGAATAGAGAACAAGCTGGAGGCTCGACGGCTAGCTACGCTTGCAGGATGGGATGTTCTCATAACTAATTACATAGATGCGCATAACAAAGCAGTTGAGAAAGCATTTGGAAACAATTAATAAAAAAAAGGTGTGATTATGGAATTAAGAAAAGATTACATTCTGGACAGATGGGTCATAATAGCCACAGGAAGAGGTAAGAGACCTGAGCAATTCAAAAATGATGAAGACATCTATTCAAATGATCCTGGTAAAGAAAAGTGTTTCTTCTGTCCGGGTAATGAATCCATGACTCCTCCTGAACTCGGAAGAATAAATGATGGTGATAGCAAATGGAAGATGCGTTGGTTCGCAAACAAGTTTGCAGCAGTAGATAAGAAAGGAGACCCAACTATAAAGACAGATAATAATTTTTTCACATATTCGGATGCTTACGGTAAACACGAAGTGATTGTAGAGACTAATGATCATAACAGACAATTATTTGACCTAAACGAGGATGAGTTGACCGATCTTCTGAAAGTTTACGCAAGAAGAATTGATGAGCTCATAAATGAGAAAGATACAAAATATGTTTGTGTATTCAAGAATGAAGGTAGAAAAGCAGGCACCTCAATAATACATTCCCACAGCCAGATAATATCTCTGAACATAATCCCAAAAGAAGTGCAAGATAAGGTTGAAGCTGTGAAAAAGTTTGATTCATGTCCTTACTGTGATATAATCAAATCAGAAAGTGACGGCGAAAGACGCGTGCACGAGGATGACACAACAATAACTTTCACACCTTACGCGTCAAGATTCAACTTTGAGGTTTGGATATTCCCTAAGAATCATTATAATAAATTAATAGACTTATCTGATGATGATATATCCAATCTCGCTTCTGCGATGAAAAGAGTTCTAAGAAAACTAAAAGAGCTGAACGCAAACTTCAACATGGCATTGTATTATGCTCCAAAAGGAGATGACTTACACTTCCACATAGAAATTCTTCCCAGGATTGCGACGTGGGCAGGATTCGAACTTGAGTCAGGCGTGACAATCAACACAGTAAGTCCAGAAGACGCTGCAAAATTCTATAGAGGAGAATAAAAGAGTGATTGATATGGTTGAAAAAAGTATTTTCCGTGCTTATGATATAAGAGGCATATGGCCTGATGAGCTTGACGAAGAGACAGCATATAGAGTTGGAAGAGCTGTTGTTATATTTCTGGGTTGCAACGAAGTATTGGTTGGTTCGGATATGAGAGAGAGTTCGCCAAAAATCTTCGAGTCTCTTGCAAGTGGAATCACTGATCAAGGTGCAAATGTCATAGATATAGGTCACTGTAGTACACCATTATTCTATTTTGGTACTGCCACGCATGAGGCAGGCATAATGGTCACTGCATCTCATAACCCTGCGAAGTACAATGGGTTCAAGTTATGCAAAGATGGAACTGTACCCATAGGTATAGATTCAGGACTTGCAGATATAAGAGATATTGTAGTCAAGGGAGATTTTCCCGAACCTGTTTCACTAGGTGATGTGAAGAAGAAAGACATAATGGATTATTTCATACAGCATAACCTGCAATTCCTGGACAAGAGTCTCGAGGAAAAGCGGCTGAAAATCGCAGTAGACACAGGTAATGGTATGGGCGGGTTCACATTCCCAAAAGTGATGAACAATGTCAATGTAGATATTATTCCTCTCTTCTTTGAAATAGATATGACTTTCCCAAATCACGAAGCAAATCCTGTCAAGCTCGAGAATGTGCGCGACCTCCAGAAAGCAGTGGTCAGCAGCAATGCTGATTTCGGTGTCGCGATTGATGGTGATTGCGACAGATGTGTTTTCATCGACGAGAAAGGAGAATACATAAGCGCAGACATCATGGGAGCACTCATCGCCAAAGAACTACTGATAACTCATCCTGGTGCGAAAGTGCTTTATGACATAAGGTCCAGCCGATCTGTTAAAGAAATTATCGAGGAGCATGGAGGCAAAACAAGTATGTGCCGCGTCGGTCATGCATTCATAAAAAAACAGATGAGGGATGAAGACGCTCTTTTTGCAGGAGAACTTTCAGGACACTTCTACTATAAGGAGTCCTATGTTTCTGAAAGTTCAATAATTTCCACAATAATTGTCATCAACATGCTTAGGAGGGAAGGGAAAAAACTGTCAGAAATGATATCTCCTCTTAAAAGATATTTCCTTAGTGGTGAGATTAATTCAGAAGTAGATGATAAAGAAGGTAAAATGAAAGAATTGCTGGAAAAATTCGAGCAGGAAGCAAATTCTATCTCCCATCTCGACGGTATAAGGGTCGAGTTCGATGATTGGTGGTTCAATGTCCGCCTTTCAAATACAGAGTCATTAATCCGGCTTAACCTGGAAGCAAAGACAAAAGACAAGATGGAGGAGATGCGCGATAATATACTCAAGGTGATACGTGGATGAATGTCAAGTACATATTACCCAAAGTTGAAATCAACAGGAAAGTAAATAACAATATATCAGGCATTCTTTCAAATAGGATTGGTGGTTTTTTATTCGTATCAAGTCCAGTCATATCAAAGTTCAACGGATTTTTCATCAATCATGATCTTCAATTATACAAGATTATTGAAAATGTTTTTCTGGAAGGGAACGAAGTTTCAGGTGTAGAAAAATCAATAGGTAATTTCAAGTTAATTAACAAAAAAAATAATGAACAATTCTTATGTGTTGATGGCGTTAATGGGTTTGTATACAAGCTTGATGAACCTGGGAAAATAATTGTCAACTTTGACTGCCGGAAAGTTAATGATTTGAGGGTATTCGGACGTATTTACGATGTATCTATATCTGGAGATGGAATTATTATTGAGTTCAAAAAGCTGACTGATGAAAGAGAAGATGCATCACATAGAGAAAAAGAGTTCTCAATATTCGTCGCGATTCATGCAAAAGATATGACCGATTATGAATTTAGGGATGAATGGATTGAGAGCGATTATACTTATGATCATGAAAGAAAAGATTTTCCAGCACACAGGTATGTTTACAGACCATTCAAAATAACTGCAAAAAATCTGATGTTTGGAATAGGTATGACCAGAGAGAAAGCTGTAGCAGAGATTGGAAAGCTCAGTGACAAAAAAGAAACAATGGAAATTAAACACATAGGTGCTTCAATAAATCAAGATGTTGAAGCTGCTTTCATCTGTGCTCAGGAATCTATTTCGCAGATGCGGACATTTCATGATGGTGCGACAAGAATCTATGCAGGGTATCCTTGGTTCTTTCAGTTATGGTCACGTGATGAGAACATCTGTCTTGGAGCTCTGATAAAAATGGGTGATTTCAGCACTGTTAAAGATATTATTACAAAGCATTTGGATAATATCGGCGAGGATGGTCGACTTCCAAATCACATTCCATCACCACATCTAGGTTCTGCAGATGGTGTTGGTTGGCTATGGAAGCGCGTCAGTGATCTTATTGACAAACTGCGATCAGCAGGTGAACTGCATGATTACATCTCAAAAGATGAAATTAAAAAAATCACTTCGAAATTGGCTGATTCGATTGACAGAATTGAAAAAAGCTACATGTCTGATGGCCTCATCACTAATAGAGATAATGAGACCTGGATGGATACTAATCCAGGAGGACATGATCCTCGCGATGGCACTCGCATAGAGATTCAGGCTTTGCACTTAAATATGCTTAGGCTTATGTACAATCTTAATGGAGAAAAAAAATTCAGGGAAAAAGAAACCGCTATGAAAAATATTGTTCGTGAAAATTTCTGGGAGAATAATATGCTGGCAGATGGAAAAGGAGATTCAACTATCCGCCCGAATATTTTTATAGCAAATTATGTATACCCCGATATACTTTCAACAGCTGAATGGAAAGTTTGTTTCGAGAAAGCGCTTGACAGACTTTGGCTTGAATGGGGCGGATTATCGTCTATTGACGTGAATCACCACTTATTTATCAAAGACTATTCAGGTATTGATGATAGAAGTTATCATAGAGGTGATTCCTGGTTCTGGATAAACCACATAGCCGCAATATGTCTTCTCAAAACAGACGCTGAATTCTTCAGTGAATATGTTAAGAAGATTATCAAAACAGGTTGTGAAGAGATATTATGGCACGGCGTAGCAGGCCATAATGCCGAAATAAGTTCTGCATCGCATCTTTGTTCTAAAGGTTGTCTTGCACAAGCATGGTCTGCCACAACTTTCATAGAATTAATAATGGAGGTTTACCGTTGAACGCAATAGGTCTTGATATCGGCGGCACCAAGATAGAAGGTGCGTTAGTCAGCGAAAGAGGAAGAATCATCGACAGACTAAGGATTCCTACAGAAGCAAAAAAAGGAAGAGCCCATGTCCTGAATAACATCCTGGATATAATAAAGGAATTAAAGGAAAGAAACAAAAGAACAAAGATATCAGGCATTGGTATAGGCTTTCCTGGCTTCAGCGACAAGGAGGGCAGGATAGTGAACAGCCCAAATATCCCATTGCTCGGCTTCAACCTGAAAAAGTTCATGAAAGATAGACTGAAGACCCGCATATTCATAGGGAATGACGCGAACTGTTTTGCTTTTGGCGAGTACTGCTTCGGAGCAGGCAAGGGATCATCTGTGATGCTCGGCCTGATTGTAGGGACGGGTATAGGGTCTGGCATAATCGTGGATGGAAAAGTATTCCCAGGATGTGGAGGTGGCGCAGGAGAGGTAGGCCACATGCAGCATGACATGTACGCAAAGCAGCTCGTGCTTGGAAAAAACGATTTCGAATCAATCTGTTCAGGTCCTAATATCTCAATAAATTTTGTAAAAGCAGGAGGAAAAAAAGAAGATTCAAGCCCTGCTGCCATATTCTCATCAAGGAGCAGGATTGCAAAGAAGGCTGTTGCTGAGGAGTACCGCAACCTGGGCATCCTGCTTGGCAACACAGTCAGCATACTCAATCCCGACCGAATAGTGCTTGGCGGAGGGGTGTCAAATGTGCTTTCCCCTGCAAAGGTCAAAAAAGAGATATCCAAATTCTCAATCCCATTCTCAGCATCCAATGTAAAAGTAATAAAGGCCAAACTCGGCGATGACGCAGGAGTCATAGGCGCAGCATCATTGGTCTTCAAAGGATAACAACCAAAATACTTATTAATTCTCCCGACATAACTATATACATAATTTAGGGGGTACATGGCATGTCAGACAAAAATATCCAGTCTTACTTGGATTCAATAGAACAGACAGCACTCCGTGGTGAATGGAACCGTACAGCACACCAACAGGTCAACAAATACATCAGCAGACTGTTGGGTGACAGACCTGATGACCTATTCATCCCAGGCACTGAAGCAAACCTCCTGGGAAACAGTCTTGAGCGTCTGATAGACATGTACTATACCAACACACATGTTAAACCACCGGATACTAGCAGAGAATACGATAAAGAACCCACAAGCAAAGTCAAAAGACCTAACAAAAAACCATACATCCCAACAGGACCTGGCTGGCTCACATGGTGATTGAATAGTATATAGAACATGAACTACCAAATCCAAACAAGAAACTTACCAGTCTGGAAAATCTAACTTCTAAAAGATTATAAGACCCTACTGAGCATAGAAGAGTGCAAAAAGCCCTGAAACCACGAAAAAGCTCAAACAGGCATAAATCAATAAATACCCCTAATCTAAAGAAAACATCTACACACATAGGAAAACAAGCAATACAGACCTTGAAACACATAACACTCACAAAACAGCTCTTTTACCACTCCCAAGAGACAACAAAACCGAAAAGTTTATTAAGAACCTCTTTCTATATTATATATAGTTAGTTTGAGGTGGTTGAGAGATGTCTGAAGATATAGATAAAACGAAAAATATAGATAAACTAATCTCTGAGCTCGAAGAGCTCTCATTCAATGGTAAATGGGATAACCAGATACATCAGCAGATATGGGAAAAATATGATTCTAAAACCTATAAACAGTACAAGCCAAGAATACAGAAACTGATAGGTATCCGGACAATACTCAAGTCTGCAGGAGTAAATTCAGCTATCAAATCATACGCACAAAATATGATTGATTCCTACAAACAGACATATCTGGAGGACGACAGATGATCCAGACATCCATTGATATTCTTAAGCAATTACAGCACCCAAACGGGTTGTTTGTAGCAGCGCTCGACAAACGCACTCATTACTCACGTCAGGCCTGGATTCGTGACTGCATATACGCAAGCCTCGGTTTTGAAGCTGCCCAAAAAAACAAGGAACTTGTCAAGACATACCAAGCATTGCTAGACGTCTTCAAAAAACACGAATACAAGATTGATTGGGCAATTGTCGAAAAACCACAGCACAGATGGCAATACATCCATGCACGTTTTGACCCTCAGACATATGATGAATTTCATGAAGATTGGGGCAATAAACAAAATGACTCTATAGGCGCATTTCTTTTCAAGGTAGGTGATCTCGAATCAAAAGGAATCAAAATCATCCGCGATGAACACGACGAAAGACTCTTACAAAAACTAGTCTATTACCTGAACTCAATTCAGTATTGGCAGGACCAGGATTCTGGCATGTGGGAAGAAAATGAAGAAGTTCACGCATCTTCCATAGGCGCCTGCGTCGCTGGACTCAAGAAGATATCCAAATTAGTTCATGTTCCTCAAGTTCTTATCAAAAAAGGTGAGGAAGCCTTAAACCAACTATTGCCAAGGGAATCTGACAGTAAAGACACAGACCTAGCCCTCTTGTCACTCATATACCCATACAACGTGGTGTCTGAGGAGCAAAGGGTACAGATACTTCAGAACATAGAGAAGAAGCTTGTAAGGCAGCGCGGAGTGATCCGTTATGCCAAAGACGCTTACTTCAACAAAGACGGAGAAGCAGAGTGGACATTCGGATTCCCATGGCTTTCTATTATCTACAAGCAGCTTAATCAACCAGACAAAGCTGCTTTCTACATGCGCAAGACACTAGACGTAGTCAACCAAGATGGAGAGTTACCAGAACTATACTACGCAAACACCGACGAGCACAACGAAAACACCCCATTAGGATGGGGACAAAGTTTGATGTTAGTGGCATTAAGTGAGACTAACTAAAGATGGGATTATTCAAGACATTGGTTGACAAGATAATGGGCTATAATCCTGATGTAAATCCAGAAGTAGATACAGCAGTACCAATTGTCGAAGAGACATCAACAAATGGTACAGGCCCCTACCGTTCAAGACCCATAACACCAGCAACACCTGCTGCAGAAAATACAAGAGTTTGTTGTATACCCCCATACATCCCGCAGGAGTTTCATGTCTATCATTCTAGTGATGGTAATAAGCTTATTTTGGACTATGAAAAAAACCCATTCACTTCTGAAGAGCATCTGACAATCGTGCACCCATCAGCAGAAGCGAGGAAGATGTTCTACATTACATTAGCAGAAGATATGCAGGCGTTCTACAGTATATTAACAGAAGAAAAGCAGATGTTCTACAGTGCATTGTTAGACTATGAAACAGATAACAAAAACCCACCAGGCAACACAGCAGCATAAAAGACAACTGAAAGATGGACTATAAGACACTGGAACTGATAATTGAAGCGCACGATCTAGGTATGACTCAAAAGGAAGCAGCAGAATTCACAGGAGTCAAAAGAGGCACGATCCAATACCAATGGAAAAAACATGATCTCGAATCAAACCACGAAAGTGCCCCCCGAAGAATAACCGCTGAGACTACTGAACTGGTATTCGAAGCACACGAACACGAAATGAGCCTAAAAGAAGCGGCAAAATATGCAGGAGTAAGCCAAAGTACCGTAAGAAGTTACTGGGATAAAAAAGGGCTTAAACCACACCACACATTTGGTGGCAAAAAAACCATTAAAAAAGAAAAAATAGAACTGGCAATTGAAGCGTACGAACGTGGAATGAACACTACAGAAGCAGGAGATTATGCTGGATTACACAGACATACCGTCAGCAAAGTTTGGAAAGCGAACGGACTGGCTCCAAAACCAAGAGGAAGAATACAATCAAATGAAAATATAATTACAAAGATTGCTGAATCTCGCGCTCGTGGAATGAGCACAAGAGAAGCTGCAGAACATACAGGAGTAAGCTACCAGACCATAATCAATTACTGGAATAAAAAAGGCCTGAAACCGCATTACAGCCCATTTGGAAAGACCTGAAAGCAGCTGCATAAAAGACAACTGAAAGATGGACGATAAAACACTGGAACTGATAATTGAAGCGCACAATCTAGGTATGAGCATAAAAGAAACAGCAGAATACGCTGGCGTCAGTGAAAGAAGTGTCTACAGGTACTGGAAAAAAAGAGAACTCCAATCACCTGAACGCAAGAAATCAAAACTGACCCAATTACAGATCGAAAAGATTACCGCAGCACACTTTCTTAAGATGAGCTATAAAGAAGCTGCAGAATACGCAGGAGTCAGTCCTAACACAGTAGATAGGCACTGGAAAAAACAAGGACTCAAACCACATAACAGCAGGCCAAAACCTACACCAGCACAATTCAAAAAGATGGTCGAGGCACACAGTTTTGAGCTAACCCAACACCAAGCTGCGAAGTATGCTGGCGTGAGCAGACAGACAGTATGTTACCAATGGGAAAAACAAGGACTAAAATCACACAACACACAAAACAGATCACCAAGTCTAACAGAAGAACAGATAGAAAGGGTATACAAAGCCCACAGTCTCGGAATGAAATTGAAAAAAGCCGCAGCATACGCAGACACGAGCATGACAACAGTCCGCAGATACTGGAACAGAAAAGGTCTAGAAGCACACAACAATCGAAAAAAATCAAGACTAAATAAAGAACAGATCAAAAAAATTAAATTAGGGCACACATTCGAAATGAGCCAAAGACAGACAGCAGAATTTGCAGGAGTCACCCACACAACAGTGGGTAAATACTGGAAAGAACAAGGACTCGAACCAATCAATAAAGAATGTAATGAATTAAGAGAAGAAAAAATAGAAAAGATCGTCGAAGCGCATGAACTCAAAATGACACCCCAAAAAGCTGCAGAATATGCTAGAGTGGACAGAATAACAGTCAGTAAATACTGGGAAAAACAAGGATTAGAAACTTGCAATAAAATGCAAAGACAGCGCCTGACAGAAGAACAAGTGAAAAAAATTATAGAAGCAGGTAGATTTGGGGTAAGCAAAAGACATACAGCAGAATTTGCAGGAGTCAGCCAAGCAACAGTAGGTAATTACTGGAAAAAATATGGCACCAAATCCAACACAAACCAATCAGACCCTGCAAATGATGCCAAAACACAGATACAAAACCTTGAAAAGATCATAGAAGCGCATTCATTAGGTATGAACACACGAGATGCTGCGAAGTACGCAGGAGTCGGCCTATCAACAGTTAGAAATTACTGGATAAGACACGGACTGAAACCACACAATAAAAAACCTCCAATCTTAACAGAAGAACAACTCGAAAAAATCACCGAAGCGCACAGTCTACAAATGAGCAGAAAACAGGCTTCAGAATACGCAGGGGTCAGCCCGACCACAGTCAGCAAATACTGGAAAAAACAAGGATTAAAACCATACAATGAAAAATCGTTTACATTGACAGAAGAACAATTCGAAAAAATCACCGAAGCGCACAGCCTCGGAATGAATGCCAAACAAGCAGCAAAATACGCAGAAGTCAGCAAGACCACAGTCAACAAATACTGGAAAATACAAGGACTCGAATCACAGCATAGAAAAAGAACCCGATTAACAGAAAAACAGAAAGAAAAAATAGTCCAAGCACACTCATTAGAAATAACACTCCAGGAAGCTGCAAAATATGTGGGAGTCGATCAATCAACAGTCTACAGGTGCTGGAAAAGACTAGGTCTCAAACCACACAACAAACGAGGGGAATCACACCTGACAAAAGAACAGTTAGAAAAAATAAATGAAGCCCATACACTGAATATGCAAATCGGCAAAGCAGCAATATATGCAGGCGTCGGCGAAAAAACAGTCAGAAAATACTGGAAAAAACAAGGACTCGCACCACCCCATAAAACTGCCTTAATAGAAAAAATCACCGAAGCGCACAGCCTCGGAATGAATACAATACAGATTGCAGAACACGCAGACGTGAGTACAACAACAGTGCGTAAATACCTGAAAATAACAGAGTTCGAACCTAACTACGAAAGAATAACTGAATTGACAGAAGAACATAAGAAAAGAATATCCGAGGCACATTCTCTCAAGATGTCTGTCAATAAAGCTGCAGAATACGCAGGAGTCAGCAGATCAACAGTCTACAGGCACTGGAAAAAGCAAGGACTGGAAGCACATAACAAACAAGGCAAACCAAATCTGACAGAAGAACAACTGGAAAAGATAATCAACGCTCACTCACTCAAGATGCGCGTGATAGACGCAGCAGAATACGCAAGTGTCGGCCAGGCCACAGTGAGTTGTCACTGGAAAAAACAAGGACTCAAACCGCATTACAAAAGTGGCAGTAAACCTGACAAATAAAACCAAAATGCCAAGAAAAAACCTAGAAAAAATACTTGAAGCCCTCGACCAGAACATGAGCACAAGACAGGCCGCAAAACACGCCGATGTAAGCAAGTCAACAGTCAACAATTGCATGAAAGACCTGGTCATCGAAGCCAATTACCCGTCGATAATGGAACTAACCATAACAGACAAACAAGAGGAAAGGGTATACAAAGCACATTCTCTTGACATGTCAATCAGGGAAGCAGCAGACTACGCCGGTGTTGGCGTTACAACAGTCTGCAGGAAATGGAAGAAAAAAAACTTAAAACCAAACAACAAACCCGGCGGACTATCAAAACTAACAACATATCAGAAGCGAAGGATGAGAGAAGCATATAATCTCAAAATGAGCACAAGACAGGCAGCAGATTACGCCAAGGTGAACAGGCAGACAGTACTAAAATACCGAAAAAAGTACAAGGATAGAACCACATCACCTGCCATTCGGACAGAATGACCAATCCTAAACTATTCTTACCACACCAAACCGCCAACACATTCTAATCACAAATACAACACCAATATAAACATCAAACCCTTTTCTCATTGCATGAAACCCAACCCAGAACTTCCTCGTGAAAGACTCCTCCTTAATGGTCCGTCCTCCCTCAGCATAAGGGATCTCATCGCAATAATATTAGAGACAGGATCAAAAGAAAAAGATGTCTTTTTTGTAGCTGACAATCTGGTAAAGAAAAACTCGCTCAAAGATCTCGCAGACCTGAGCACCCGAGAGCTCATAGAACATGAAGGCATCGGCCCTGCAAAAGCAGCAAGACTCGCCGCTGCCCTGGAACTCGGCAAAAGAATCCTCTCCCACACAGCAGGACCAAACCCAACAATCACTAGCCCTGATGATGCTGTTAGGCTCATCCTGCCTGAGTTCCACAGCCTTACCCAGGAAAAGATGGTCATCCTCCTATTAGACAATAGAAACCGCCTGACAAAAAAGAAGACGCTTTACATCGGCTGTCAGGACCTGATCCCGATAAGACAACAAGACATCCTAAAAGAAGCGATAAAAGAAAAATGCGAAGCTTTCATCCTGCTGCACAATCACCCTTCAAGAGACGCAACCCCTTCCAAAGCAGACATCAAGATGACAAAGAAACTGAACAAAAGTTGCAGGCTCCTCGATATCACTTTAGCAGACCACATCATAATCACAGACAACACGCACTTCAGTTTCAGAGAAGCAGGACTTATATGAAAGAATCAATCAATGATCTTCTCACGGATCTTCTTTCCCTTCTCTGTCAACCTATACAACCGTCCTGTCTTCTCTTTCTCATTCACGCAGACAACAAGGTTGCGCTTCACGAATAAACGAAGAACATCGCTTGTGTTGTTGAGCGCTATCTTGGTCTCCCTGCTTATCTGGCTCGGTATCTTATCCTTGTCCATCACAGAAAGCACCGCGCGCCTCTGCTTACCGCGCACAACCCAGGAGTAATCAAAAGATCTCATGTAATATTTCCGAGTTTTCAGGTTAAATAAAGATTACACTGAATCTATACCAAAAGATTAAAATAATACAGATGATTATTCACAAAACATGGACTCAAAAGACCGTAACACAATAGCAGCAATCCTCCTGCTCGCAAAGAAAATCTCATCAATAAACAAAAAAGAAGAAAGGATGGAATCCATAATAGACGAGTTCAGGGAAATCAAGCAGAGGATTTAGCAGAAACAAGAAACCCCTAATAGTCGTTTTCTCAAGGAACATCCAGCAAGAAGCATATTGTCTTCGCATTACATTAGTTTTTAAAAAAGTAAGGGAAAAGATAAAGAAAGATGTTTTGGGTTTAACATAAACCTGACAAATCCACCCTCACCGTATCCTAACAGCCTCAAGATTCCTTGGCGCGACTGTCTCAATCCTAAACTGCCTGTGTATTGAAGACGCAAGGTCAAGACATCGCGAATTCTCTCCGTGATTGATTATGACTTTCTTTGGTCTTGGCTGGCAGTGAGATACAAAGCCCATCAATTCTCGTCTATCAGAGTGTCCGGTGATTTCTATTTTATGGACTTCCATCTTGATGTCAAGAACATCTGGTTTTCCAGAGCTATCCACTCTCATTATTATCTCACGAACTCCTTCACGTATCCTTTTACCCATTGATCCTTCTGGCTGGTAGCATGAGAATACAAGACTGTTATGCGGGTTGTCTGCCAGTGCTTTCAGATATTCTACAGATGGTCCTCCAACAAGCATGCCTGATGTTGCGACTATGACGCAACTCCCCGCTTCTTCAATGACCTGCTTCCTTTCTTTAGCTGACCCAACACGTTTGAATATCGGAGACAGGAACGGATTGTTATCTTTGTGGAATATTTGTTTTCTGACAGCAGCACTTAAAAATTCAGGATATGCTGTATGAATGGCTGTGATGTCCCAAACCATACCGTCTATGTATACCGGTACTGGATCCAAATCTCCTTTTCTTACCATCTCTTCTATCAGTATCATTACTTCCTGTGCTCTTCCAGATCCAAGAGTAGGAAGAAGTATCTTGCCCTGTCGTGCGATTGTATCTTTTATGATCTTCTTCAACAGGTCATCCTGCTCCGCGACAGGAGGCAGCACATTATCTCTTCCACCATATGTAGACTCTAGCATAAGAGTCTCAAGTCGAGGAAATTTAGTCGCCGCAGATTCGAGAATTCTTGTCCTAGCATACTTCATATCAGCAGAGTAAAGTAGGTTATGAAGACCATTACCTATGTGCATGTGAACCATTGCACTTCCGAGCATGTGTCCTGCATTGTACATTGTTATTCTAACATCTGGTGTTACATCAGTCACTTCGTCATAATCTAGCGTGATTGTGTGCTTGACCATTTCCTTGACTTCGTCTGATGTGAATATAGGTTCCTTGCCTTCTGATCGCATTATCTTAACCATATCCAGCTGCAGCAATGACATGATATCTCTTGTAGGTAGTGTGCAATATACAGGTCCTCTGTATCCCATCTTGTAAAGCCATGGAATGAGTCCTGAATGGTCAAGATGTGCGTGTGATACAATGACCGCATCAAGATCATCAAGTTTGAACTCTGGTGCTTCAAGCATAGGGTATGCGTCATCATCTGAAGCAACATTTATGCCGCAATCAAGAAGTATCCTTGATTCTGGTGTCTGTAGAAACATGCATGATCTTCCGACCTGTCTTGCTCCTCCAAGATATGTTATTCGTATCCATTCCTCTTTCTTTCCTCGGATCCATCCATCATATATTCGATGTCCTGTCTTATCGAGGAATTTCCTTCTGTAGTCTGAATTCTCATACAGCACTGATCTTATATTCTCAATAAGTTGAGATTTTATCGCAGGTGTCCTCTTGATTAATGGAACCCACATTGTCTTCTCGCGTATCGCACGAAGCAGTTCTCCTTGTTTTCCTATCACAAGACCTGGCTTCTCTGCATGGATTATGACTATACTTCTTTGCGTGTCGAATATTATATCTCCTGGTCCTGCTTCGTCAGGTATGAGATCACGTATAGTCTTTTCTGCCTGCTCTACTTCCAAACATATACTTGGGTCAGGTCTTAGCTCTATCCTCTTCTTTATCTGGTCGACCATTTTCTTAATCATCCCCTTATTATTGAGGAAGAATTCCTTGTCCTTTGTGTATAGGACGATGTTGGCGCCTTCAAATCCAGAGTCGCTTATCATACCCGCAGGCATGTTCTTGTTTATTTCTTTTAATATTGCCGTCAAAATTTCCACCTTTAGAATATATTAGAATATTAGCACATTAGAATTATTCCTTAATCCCTGTATCTATCTTTCTTGTAAGAACGTTTTTTAATCCATCCTTTGTTATCCTAACCACATCTATTCCGTTTCCTGAAGCACTATCTCTCTGCAATGCAGCGTTAACCGCCTTAATTGCAAGACTCTGTGCTTGGTCCATGCTACAGCCTTGTTCGTATAAAGTCTCAAAGACTCCGAATGCAAAAACACTTCCAGATCCTGATGCAAGATAATCATCTGTTTCAGATATTGAACCATCAGGGTATATGTCAAATATATGGAATCCTGTATCATCATAACCTGCAAATATAAAATGAGAAATACCCGGTATAGCACTTAGTTTTCTTATATTTGAGTATACCATACCTGCGAGAAGATTTGCAGCTTCACTAACGTATATCTGCTTGTTAGTCCTCAATTTCTTGAGTCTGAGTTCTGCTTTTATGAGCTTGATAAGGAGCTGTACATCAGACACAGTGCCTGCTGTTGTTAAAGCCATGTTTTCAGCTATTATGAATATTTTGTCAACAGACTTGTTTGCAACCAAATGTCCAGCTGTAGCTCTTTTATCTGCAGCTAGAACGATTCCTTCTTTGCACCTAATAGCTACTGTAGTTGTACCAGTCTTCAATCTATTTTCATCATCTATCATTAATAACACCTACGTATGCTTCCAGAAATCATTTTTATCAATTACCGAAAAATTATACCCTTAATAATAATAAGGTGGTATTTAAAGGTTTCGTTTAAAAAAAAATATCAGGCGCTCAGCGCCTCTTGGACAATATAACTGCTACAATAGCTATACCCACCATTAAAACAAGCAAGTTAAAAGCCAGGATAATAACTATCCATTTATTGTCATCCCACCAACCTGAAGATGTTTTTGTTATGACCGGTCTTGCTTCAGGAGTCCTTGACACAACAACATCGCTTGTGTCCAATGAAACATCAGGTTGTGTTGGATTTGGCATAATTACTGGCGCAGGTTCTGGTTCAGGTTCTGGCAAAGATACTTCACAGCCCTCAACTTGGAGGTTAATTGTCTTTTCAAGAACTTCATCACCCTCATCATACTCTACTCGCACATCAATAGGATATCCCCTTGTTTTAGCGCCTTCTGTACTTATTGTTGTGCTGAATTTGTACTCATTTTCATCTTCATAATAATCTTCAAGTAGTTCAAACTCTCTTGTCTCATCAATATCAAGTGCTGAAGAAGTGACGTGCAATACAGCATCTTCATCCTCTTCTCCTGTATTGATTATCTCAAGTCTTAATATGGATGTTTCACCGCAATTTACAGTTTCTGATGAAAGACTAGTCTCAATAAACCTAAGTTCATGACGCTCCTTATCGATTAGGATTTCATACGTCTCGATGTCTTCATAATCTGTACCATTGGATGATTCTCCTTGGGCAGTTATTGTAACATCATAAGACTCGTCAGTCTCTAATCTTAATGGAACATCTATTGTGATATCAAATTTTTTGTCATCACCTTCTCTGATGTCACGCTCATCTGACTCTTCTTCTATGTCACCATCATCATCTATACTTTGTATCTCTATAGTAACATATACGTTTTCCATGTCATCTTCATCCAAGTTATTTTCTACTGTTATAGAAAATTCAACTTTTGACTCGGGACCTACTTTGATGACTGATCCACTTTTGTGATTCCCATCAATCTCAATGTCAATGTCTTGTATCTCTAATTCGCTCGCCATTGCAGTAGCTGAGAAAATAATCATAATAAACATGAATACCGTTAATTTCATTTAATTCCACCCACCTGTAATATATAGATAGTAATCTCATAAGAAGATATAAATATCTTTTGTCGTCATAAAAAGGTTACAAAATGCAGATTATTTAAGCTTTCAGTAACTTTTCCCAAAAATAGGTCTGCACTTTGCAGAATTTCCACATCTTACGCAGGTATGCCCTTCGCCAATATTCTCTCCATCTGATGGTATGCATCTGCTTCCTGCACCTCCAGTATCAGTCTTTATGTGCTCTTCACATTCAGGGTATCCACAGAAGTATGCTTTCACAAGCCTCTTGTCTTTTATTACCTGTTTAAACGAATCATAATCATCTACATCTATAATACTGCTTTCCATGAGCTCTTTGCTCTTATCATATAGTCTTTTGTGCATAGCTTCCATCAGCTCTGGCAAAGCTGACTTCAGATCATTAATCTTGATGAAGTTTTTCTCTCCTGTGTCCCTCACCACGACTACTGCCTGTTGAGCATCAAGATCCTTAGGTCCTATCTCTATTCTGATAGGTATTCCTTTCAATTCCCATTCATTGAATTTCCATCCAGGTGTGTGTCCTTCCCTATCGTCAAGTAAAGGTTCATATTCTGACAGCATCTCGCGGATTTTATCTGCTGCAGCGATTATATCATCCTTTCTTTCTCCAAATATTATAGGTACAATGACCACCTTATTGAATGCCATCTTAGGAGGCACCACAAGCCCTTTATTGTCTCCATGTATTCCTATCATTACACCGAGCATCCTCGTGGTTATAGCAAATGTGTTCTGCCATACATACTGCTCCTGACCATCCTGGTCAAGGAATTTGATGTCAAATGCCTTTGCAAATTTCTGTCCATCATGATGGAAGTCAGGTCCTTGTATTCCTTTGCCGGAAGGTAAGAAGTGCTCTATCGCGTATGTGTATTCCGCACCTGCGAACTTCTCTTTTTCCGTCTTTCTTCCCACAACACCATATAATGCCATATAATCCCTGATAAAATCATTATATATTTCGAGCACCTGCTCTTTCTCAGCTTCTGCCGCGACTTGTGTAGCAAATGCAGTATGGCCTTCGTTCCAGAGGAACTCTCTTGTCCTCAAAAGCGCAACAGGGTGTTTGAATTCCCACCTGACCACATTGTTCCACTGATTGAGCCTCAATGGAAGGTCGCGCCAACTGCGTATCCATTTTGCGTAACTGTCATACATTATGGTCTCACTTGTAGGTCTGATAGCAAGCCTCTCATCAAGCTTGCTGTCTCCTGCATGCGTAACCCATGCAACTTCGGGTGAGAACCCTTCAACATGCTCTGCTTCTTTTGACAATAGCTTCTCAGGTATTAATAGAGGAAAGTATGCGTTCTGTATACCCATCTTCTTGAAACGTGCATCAACAGTCTTCTGGACAACTTCCCACATGGAATAACATGCTGGCCTGAATATCATACATCCTGATACACAAGAATAATCTGCCAGATCAGACTTAATTATTACTTGCTGATACCATTCAGAAAAGTTCTCTTCCTTCTTCACTGTCAGGCCTATATTCTTTTCTTCTGCCATTTTACATTGAAAAGAAAGAATGTGTATTTAAATATTTATATCTTGACAATGGTTTTGATTGAGAGTTTAGTTGTTCTATATACGTTACAGCTCATTTCTTGTTATCTCTCTCACCCCACAACCACACACACAACCACCAACTTCCACAGTCTCACCCACTCCCCATCTAGCAGACGCCTTTGTCAATCATTTCCTGGCGAAGCCCCCTTTGTTATCAATCCCTTGGAAGATTTTTTAGCAGCAGGTTTTGAATAACCCTTTGATGTTTTTTCAGCAGACTCAGAACTCTTTGATGATTTTTTAGCAATAGGCTTTGCAGCTAAACGCCTAGGCACTGCACCCTTCTTAGCAGACGCCTTTGTCAATCCTCTCTTTGGCAAAGCCCCCTTTGTTATCAATCCTTTTGGTGATTTTTTAGCAACCCTCTCAACCACACTCTTAGAAGATTTTTTGGACCTCTTTGAAGAATATTTAACAGCCACCCCATTTTTCATTTCTTGCAGATTCATCACCTTCCGCAAAAGCCCCATCACACCATAAGCCTCCCGTTTCGTAAGCATAGCTTTCCCAACAATCCTTTTCCAAAGTTTTTCCTGCGTCTCTCTTTTCTCAACAGTCTCCCACTGCATAAAATCAAAGACGTCATCAAACATCTTGATTATCTGTTCTTTCTCAGAGCGACCTATCGGAGTTATCTTTCTTAAAATATTTGCCGCCCCAACATCTTTATAAAGCTCGTAGAGCAGCACAGTCAAAGCATGAGATATATTCAAAGTACCATAACTATCAGTCGCAGGTATTGTGACAATAAAATCACACTTGGCTATCTCTTCATTAAACATACCATAACCCTCACGACCTATAACAATACCTATTGACTTACGTTCACTTATGTTTTTGATCTTCCGGGTCATCTCTACTGGAGTGAGTGGACTTCTTGGTATATTGTAATCTGTACCAAGTTTCGCAGTGGTCGCAATAAGATAATCATAATCATCTGCCACAAAAAAATCAAGCACCTCTGCATTCTCAAGCACATCCTGTGAATGCTTTGCTCTCCTCCTCGCCTCATCTCCAAGATGATCACAACGCGGATTGACCAAAACTAATCTGTTGAAACCAAAGTTCTTCATGACTCTTGATATTGCGCCGATATTGCCTGCAATCTCAGGCTCAAGAACTATCACGCTTATCATGAAAACACCTTTAGAAAATAAGATTTGATATTGACTTTATCAAAGGCCAAAATATATTTATTAATAAAATAAAAAGTGTTGCTATGCTCACATTTCTCCACATAACATTTCCTCTAACTTTACCCTTTATCTTCTCAAGTGAAACCTGAAGCATCCTACCACCATCAACAGGTCCGAGTGGAAGAAGATTCGCAAGTCCTATTCCCAAACTCAAAACAACAATTATACCTATCAGCCCTGCAAACCAATTAATGACTGCTGCTATGACCTTAAAGTAAATAGCATCGTTAGTAAGCCTTGTCGCAGGTTTGTTAGATGCTAAAACCCCTATGAATCCTTGTTTAGGATTTTTAGGGTCTGAAACTGTATCAAGAGAATATTGTGATCCATCGGCTTTGAGTATGACTGTCTCGTTCGCACTAACTTCGTTGAGTTCTGTTACAAACTCTTGGAAATTTGTGATGTCCTTCCCATTGATATTTGTGATTATCATGTCAGACTGAAGCCCTGCTTTCTCTGCAGGATACCCTTCTGTTATGCCAACAAGTTTAACACCGATATCATCCTCCATCACACCTATCACAGGCGTAAAAACATATAGTAACAAAGGTATACAAATCAAAGCCAATAATATGTTTGAAAACGGCCCTGCTGCATAGATAGAATATTGTACTGTATCTGATGATTTCCTGAGATGTTTTTCAGACGGCTCGACAAAAGCACCCATCAACGGCCCAAGAAAAAATATTCCTGATGACTTAACTTTTAGCTTGTGCGCCCTCGCGACCACACCATGTGAAAACTCGTGAACAAGTATTACGATAAACAAAGCTATCCATCCAGTTATTAGAGGTATGACAATCGGGCTTCCAGGCATCCTGATTCCAGGAATCACAAGACTGACTGCAGATGTTGCTTCAGGTATTGTAAGTAGATTGTAAAGATTCATTAAAAGCATGTATACTATGGCCACAAGACCGACATAACCTACGCCGATTCCAATATACCCAAGTAGTTTGACAGGCTCTGCATATTTCACGCCAATTTTATCCATAAGCTTTATACCTATTTTTGTGCGGTACATTGCAAGAAATTTGCTGTGAATATCGAATTTTTTTCTGAATATGAACACAAGAAGAATTATTGTAGAATAAAATAATATGACCCATTTATAGTCTTGGAGAATTGTCTGTATTGTCATAGTTTCACTTCTTTTTTTTAAAAATAATTGAAAAATATATCAAATAATTTAAGACATTCACTTCTTGCGTTTTGGTTTAAGCGCCTTTGATGAACACTTCCTACAGGATATCTTACCTGCAATCACTTTCAGGTTAGTGGCTCGTACCTTTGACTTGCATCTTCTACATATGAATATGTTCTTGAATTTTCTTGCAATTGCTTCTTCAAACTTTGCCATTTCAATCGGCTCCTTTCACTTGTTTCATAACTTTCTCAGTGAGTACAACCCAATAAAGCACTTCAGATCCTTCTGCTATCTGATCATTAAGCTCGTCAGGTATGGGCATGTCAAATGTCTCATAAGTCTCTGCATCCATGAGATGTGCTGTGCTTCCATTGATTGAAAGCACCTGTGCGGTTTTCTTGCCTATGATTGGCACATCCACTTTATCATGCCCAGGCATCACTTCTACACGCTTCTTACCATCAAGGATACCTACTGCAGTTATCCTTGCTTTTGCATGTCCATGCTTTCCAGGCCTCGATATCTGTATATCTGTTGCCTTACATGCAGCGCCGGCCATCACAATATAACTACCAATCTTTATTGTTCCAGCTTCAACCTTTTTTGTTTCGCCCTCTATTTCCATAAACATCACGTCTTTTGGCATTTTATGCCATTTAACAGAATATGATACGTTTTTGAGGCATTGTTTATAAATATTTTGGTGAAAGGGCAGAACCATCACAACAACACATACACAAACCCCACACACAGACAAAAACTATTTAAACCCAACTCACCTCCCACAGACCACAATGGAATGGGATATGAATACCAATGATCTTAAGATAATCAAAGACATGTATGATAATACACCTGCAAAAGACAGGAAACATATCAGAATCTCAGCCCCTGATGGCAGCAATGAATTAAGCGACCCATCATGGAGCGATGTCAAGAATTACAACAAAAGGTACAAAAGCGTTAAGATAGAGTATCACGACTGAATTCTCAAACCATTCACGGCAATCAGCTGATTATATAATAGAAACAGCTAAAATCATTTAATTACTTAGTCTGGCAGAAATTCCTTATAATTTTCGTTCCCTCTTTTTCATAAAACGCAATAATGTTGCCGTAATTGACATTGTCAATTAGTTGTTGAAGTGTATATTTGTTATCTGTCACAAATGTGTTATGAGCTGACTTTTTGTCATCAACATACGATAGATCACCCATCCTCGACAATACCTCTGTCTCACCTTTGAAAAAGAACGTTGTGCCAGATGCATTATCACCGCAGTACGCGACGTGATTTGCATCGATGGTAATATCAGAATTCTTTGCAAAACATCCAGGCCGAATCACTACATCTCCTTTGATAGTCCCAATTATATTTTCAACATTAGCAAATGCACTTACAACTTTACCTTCGATATTAACAATCAATGGCTGCTCTTCTCCATAGACATCCGTGCCAGGATACCATATCCTGGGTTTGTCCTCAAGGTCCAACTCAAAGTTATTATTTCCCTTTGCATAGCTGTTTAGCACTAGCTTACTCAGATAGAAACCTGTGAAGCATTTTGATACATACCCCTTGCCCACAGTCAGCTTTTTGGAAACCTCTGTTATCTGTGCAGGTGTCAAAATATAATCCAAAGGATGGATAAATTCAGCAAGATGGGCTGTATCCATCAGAGTATCTGAACAAGTCTGGCTTACATCATCATGTTTCGCAACAACCTCATTCACAACAGAATCAGCCACAACAACACCTACAACAGAACCATCTACAACAACATCAACCAGAGTCGCAACAGTCTCCCGCCCCTTATCAGCACAATATATGGAATCCATATTACCTCTCAAACACCAGTTATTAAAAATCCCTCCCCCCTTATAAACTTTTCGGAAATGACTACTGAGCAGTAACTAAAACCATCCTAAAAACTTTTTCTGTATTGTACGACGTCTCTTCACACCACCCACAACCCTTCCAAGCTCCTTCTCCACCCGCTCACCATCCTCAAACACCTTCTCAAGCATCTTGAATCGTTTATCGTGATAATAGGTTTTGTTGCCTGACTTGAAGAACTTCCTCTGTTTATGAAGGATTTCATGAAACATCACATAATCCAAATAAACAGGATCTTCTATATCCTGAAACACCTTGCTAATAGTCACTCTATCATTCTTAAAATCATAGCTTCCAAACGTCCTTGTGGCAAATCTTCCCCAGACAAGATTAGGCATCTCCACAAGACCTAAAAAATATCTCTCATTGATTCTTTCAAAACTCTGCTGCAAAAAAGGGTCAACATCATTCTTCGGAACAGCCAAATGCAGGTTCTTGACAAAGTTATTGTAAAGATCGACATACAAAGATTTTTTCTTCCTCTTTAATATCTTAAGCATGAGCTCTTGCATAATTCCCATTTGTATTTCTTCAGATATACCATACCATTTCCTGGAAAGCTTGAACTCCATCGATCTTGAAGAAAAAGAAACATTAGCACCATAATCTTTTAGTCTTCCTGTATAAACAACTCGAAATGAATACTTGCAATCTTCCTCTGGGAACAGTCTGGTGAATGCTCTCCTGGCTATTTCATCTTCCATCTTATTAAAAACAGTGTGCGCATAATCACTCTATGACTTCATACCTTAGTATCGCAGCCACCTTACCTATGTCACGCAACTGCACCCCTTCACGAGTCTCGACAGATATCATTCTCACATCTGTACCCAACTTCTTAGCTATATCTTCGAACTCTTCTATCTCTTCATCTTCGAGGGATTCTGACAATAAAAGCGTTGCCACAGCACCCATCCCAAGAAGTCTCATCACATGATCCTTACCATAGCTGACCATCCCTGGTTTTTTTGCAAGATAATTCAGGAAATCGTTGACTATTTTCTTTTCATGTGAAATATCTTCATCTGCAAGAATGTCTTCACTTTTCTCTAACAGATCCTTGAGTCCAGATTCATCTGTATACGAGAGATCTCTTGTTCCGATGATTTTCTTCTTTACATCTCCTGTTAGGTAATCATGCCCCATGAAGTCATTCACAGTAACTCCCGGACCACCAATAAGTATGCCTTTCAATCCTTCAAGCTTGAGAAATTCGTCTTTCATGAAATCAGCAACCTTTTTGTAATGGTCTTTGGCTGCTCCATCTCTTAGTCTTTCAAACCTTGCTGCTGACTGGCCACCTGCTTTTGTTTTACCAGGCACCTCTGAATGTGTCTTACGGAGTGGTATTATCGTCTTGCCTTTCAACAGAGCTATCATCGCCTCTCTCCTGTCCAACACCACAAGACCATAAACCTCCTTGGTCTCCAGCATATCTCGTAACGGTTCAACCACAAATTCTTTGTCGCATCTGTACGTCCTAAACTTAAGAGGTACAGGAGGTTCTAAGCTCCAGACCTTCATTTCCTGCTGGCCTTCTTTTTCCGCAACATTACCTGCAAATATAGCCAACCCATTAGGAGGGGTTTGCTTGAACAACTTAAGATGCTGCAACATCCTCTCAAGAGCACCTATGACATTTTCTCTGGTTTGTTTGCTCTTGATATTTGATGCAGTGCCTTGTTCCTGAGAAAGATGATTGACTACAAGATTCATATCATACCCCGAAGGTATGTAAACACTGACAAGTTCTGTATGCCTACCTCTATGTTTTTCTATCTCTTTGACAAACTTCTTCAGATGAAATCTTTGCATTTCTGTGAAAGCAGGCATATTTTAGCAGAATTCATCGTAGTTTATATAATTCACGATTACAGATAGCAAGTATATCTATCCCATATCGCGTAATTCCTGGTTTGCACGCTCTTCCTGATCTTTATACCTTTCATAACAATCCTGGCACAACAATTTGCCATGAAAGTTCTTTACAGCAGGATACCTGCATCCTGGTTCAGTGCACTCACTTGTTTCCATGACCTGTAATGATACTTTTCTGGTATTTAATAGTTGTCTTCTCCACATACATAAACACTTTCGGCTTTGTAGATATCTCAAGAATATGACGTTCTCAAGCTCCGAAAAGCTTAAGAACGTCTTGTGATTCCTTGTTTTCCGTCGAGAAAAGGAGGTCTCACGATGGGAATAAATAAACCGGAATTAATAAGGCTTTTGG
>JABMQF010000021.1 GCA_013203345.1 Candidatus Woesearchaeota archaeon | reverse complement strand
TTATGGTGAGGTTGTATTTGTTAATCAAGATGGTAATGCACTTAGTATTGACGTGATATCAAATTTACCTGCTGATGTTGTAGCAGGTGTTGAGGAAAGGATATCTTTGCTGGAAGCACCAGCTTCTGAAGAATCAGAAACTGTTGAAGATGCACCAGATGAAGAACCAGAAGGTGCAGCAGAAACAGCAGATGAAGAACCAGAAGATGAATCAGATGAGGAATCATCTTCCAGAACAACTATAGAGGATGGTCCTACCATAACCAATAGGGAAGACGGATTATCATCCAGGATTACTGCACCTAATGGTGCGATTATCGCTTCTGGTGAATTGCAGGAAGACGGCACCATAGTTTACACCGACGCTGCAGGTAATGAAATCAGAGATGATGAAGGTGGTACAGTTATAGATGGTGAACTTTCAAGTACTCAAATATCTAATAATGAACTTGCAGCAAGGTTGGGTATTACTCCTGAAGAACTCGCAGAGATGGACTCTGCTGTCTCAAGAGGACCCAACTTCGCAACCCGTCAGAGGATGGATGCCTTGGAGTTATGGTCAGGTGCTGCCAATAAGTATGGTGGTTGGGTTGGTCTTTTCATGAAGCCAGGAGAGGCTGCGGGTTTAGCAGGTAACATTGCTCGTTGGGCAGGTTATGATGCGGATTCAATGTCAGAGGGTCAGGCCGCAACATTATTATGGTTCCAGAACGCATTTGGTTACGATGCTTGGGCAGGTAAGATGTGTCGTACGCAGCTTATTTCAGAGGAAGGTACTACTTTTGTATCTGCATCTGGTCATACTTCTATTGATATTAGTGGTGAAAGAGAGATTATAGATCCTTGCGCAGGACATGGTGATTGGAAACTTACGCACAATAATACTGCTGCTGACTGCACAAAATATTATCAGTATAGGATCACTGGTGAGGCTGTTCCTGCTGAGGTTTACATGGAATTTGATGTTTATCTGAATGATGCAGACACAGGAATAGAGTATAATATTGGAAAAGATGATCATCTTTACTGGGATGAGATGGAAGGTGAAGGTCTTCTTGTCAAACTAAACAGATCTGGCGAGAGGTGGAGTCTTGCTGGTATGAATATGGTTGTTTACGAGACAGAGGCGGATTTCGATAAGGTCTGTCTTAGATTTACTGAAAGAAGTTTTGAGAATATGCAGACAGTGATTCAGGCATTACGGAATAAGGATAATCCTTTCTGTAATAAGATAATCGACGCTGAACCGCGGCAAGATGGTAAGGAGAAAGAGGCTGCCAGGAGGAGTGTTTCTATTGGTGGGTCGACCAGCACAACTGTTGGTGGTGGTATTGGTGGTTCAAGTTCTGCAAGAGGCATAGTTTCCGGAGGGGGAGAATGAATTTCAAGGATTCTTTCAGACCGGATATGCGGCTAGTGTATGTTGCGCTTATGGAGCTTAGCATTATCATTTTGCTTTTCCTGGTATATATTGCGTTCACTAAGGTTTTGATATCTTTCGGTCCTGAACTGGCTTCGATAACAAGTACTATGCAGGAGTCAGGCGGTTTGGATTCAGCAGTTGGTCTTCAGAATGCGCTTTCATCTGTATACTATAGTATCATTGTGTATGTTGTGATATTTGTTCTGATAGGATTTGTGATTTTCGCATTAAGCAAATACCTGATCTATTGTGTTGTTGATAGAGTCAGACCAACTAAAAAGATTTTGTTGAAGTGGCTGGTGGCATCACTTGCTTGGGGAGTTATAGTATCTGTTCTGATATATGCTGTTCAGTTTGTATTGTACTTTTTGTTTAAGGATTCTATAATCACGAGCAGATTTGTCCAGTTTGTTGTTTTGCTTGTCATGGTATTGGCACTAGTTTCTCTTTTCAACTTGACAGTTTTCATTTTTACTGCTCTTCTGCGTTCTGGGAGTCTTAAGAAAACAGTATTTGCTGTATGGCCTGCATTGAAAGCTTTCAGGATTGCTCCTGTACTGCTTGTTTTGTTTGTTTTTGTTCCGATTAACTTGTTGATACTAATCTTAACAAAGATTCCATCAGCATTATTCTTAATTTTGGTTACTATGTTACTGTTTGTTTACTTTGCATGGGCCAGATTATACTTAACTCCTGAGAAAAAGAAAATTAAACTAAAGAAAAAAAAGGTAATACCAAAAAAATCAACAAAGACTAAAAAAAAGTCAGTAAAACAATAGAGGATAAAAAGAGGTAGCATGTTTTTCCATATACCTGGAAGGAAAGCGCAGATTACAGTATTCATAATAATAGGCATCGTCCTGATATTTTCTGTTGGAATCTATTCATATCTTAGCTCTTCAGGTATTGCACCTGCGGATATGTTCCAGCCTAAGAGTCCTCCTGTGGTTAATTATATTGATGCTTGCATTGACCGCACTGCTACTAGTGCTATCAAAGCCATGGGTACTCAAGGGGGTTATATTTCTCTTCCAAGAAGTATAAGTCTTAATCCCACAAGACATATGTCACTTGTGCCTGGCGTTAGCACCTCACCAAAAGTGCCTTATTGGTATTTTGAAGGACGTTCAGAGATTCCAAGTATAAGATATATGGAAGTTGAAGTTGAGGAATATATTAATGATAATCTGCAGTTTTGCCTGAACAATTTTGAGGGTATGCGTGATGAGTTTATCATAACTGAACATTCAAACTTCACAGCCGATGTTGTTTTTGCCCAAAGAGAGACTATTGTGAATCTTAATTATAATATAGAAGTTCATCCAAGAGGTGATGATAAATCAACCACTTATGAGAATTTCCGTGTGAAGATTGATGTTAAGATGATGAGAATGCACGATCTTGCAACAGAGATTCTTGAGGCTGAGAATAGAGAAACATTCTACGAAAACATGACTATTGATCTTATGGCGTCGTTCCCTCCTGAAAAGATTCCTTTTACAGGTATGGAATTTAAGTGCGGGGGTTTGAAATGGGTGCTTTCTGATGTTAAGGAGAATGTGCTTGAAGCTGTTGAGATGGCAATTCCTGCAATACGGTTCGAGAATACTGATCATCCTCCTTATGAGGGTAGAGACGATGATTATCGCGCAGTACATGAAGCTGTTAAGGAGTGGAAAGAGAACGAGGTCTACCGTCCGCTTGTTCTTCCTAAGAATATTCCCCGTGATTCTTATGAGTATTTCCAGTATAGGTTCAAATTCACAGATAAAGAGTACAATGACCTAAAGGTCATGTCTAGTTACAAAAAGGAGTGGGGCATGAAGCTTCTTGCGAGTCCTAATGATAATGGTGTTATGAAGTCCAGTGTCCAGGATCTGAAATCACAGATAATGAGTAGTTTGATGTGCCTTAACACATACCATTTCACTTATGATCTTATGTATCCTATTATGATAAGCATTAATGATCCTACTGCTTTCCACAGGACAGGTTTTGTGTTCCGTTACGCATTCCCTGTTCAGATTTTCCATAACGCGCCTGACCGCGGTCTTCTTCCTACAAGGATTATTGAGCCTACTGAGTATGATTTGGAGTTCTGTGATTTTGTAGAGCCTGAAGAGAACACAATAATAGTAAGGGATATTGTCACTAATGCTGAACTTTCTCGTGTTGACCTGCGGTACAGATGTATAAGAGAAGAATGCTCGCTCGGAAGGACAAGGAGCAACAACCGCCATCTGCAGTGGAGCGGACAATTCCCTTCAGGATGTCTTGGTGCGCTCATAATCGCTAACAGGACAGGATATATAGAGACTGAAAAGCAGTTTGATGGTTCTGATCCATTCTATATAGATATGTACCCGACGCAGAAAGTAGTGTTTGACATTCGCAGGCATACTGAGAACGCACCACACATCGCAAGGCCCCTTGATGATGATATGTATGCTATTGTGCAGTTGGAGCACAAATCCCCTGATTTGAGTATTTTTGGTGTATTCGAAGGTGGTAAGAGCATGTTCAATAACTCTAAATCTTTTGATCTTATCAGGGCTGATACTGATTATGATCTTAACATTATGTTATTGCAGAAAGTTGGTAAGAATGATGACCGTCTTATAGGTGGTTGGATTGGTAACTGGTCTGTGTCTCTTGAAGAGATGCTTGATGCAAGAAAAGTTATTTTCCACGTTCCGCAGAAGTATCCTCCGCCAAGTACTGATGCAGATATTATCAGTGTTTATGAGATCATGAATAATAGGACTTTGTTCCCTGCTGCTGTTCCTGAAATAATCAGGGCTGATGAATACACAGAAGGTGTGGCTCAGGATGCTTCGCAAGGGGTGGTCAGTTCATGACTGATGCCAAGCTGTGTCAGATTGCTTTGTTCATCATCTGGTTGATAGTCCTAACTCCTGTATATACTGCTAGTGCTCTTGAGATTAATTTCAATCCTAATTCTGATGTGCAGGTAACTGATGTATCTGCCCTGATTAGTTGGTCGACTGATGAGCCAAGCACAGGAATTGTAGAGTATGGTGTTGAAAGTGGTGTGATGGAGAGGGAGTCAAGCGGCGCTACGGGGACAGAGCATTCTGTTGAGCTAACAGGTGTTGCTTCCCAAGCTACATTCCGATTCTTTTTTGAGATATCAAATGGGACAGATACTTTAAGACGGCCTGTTGAGGGTGGTGATTTCTATTCCTTTACCACAGAGGCACCAAGAGACCGTACTCCTCCTCGTGCTATCACTGGTTTGGCAGCCCCTACTATCACTGCGAATTCAATAACTATTGTTTGGGAGCGCGACACAAGTGATGAAGATATTGATCACTATAATATATACAAGAATGATGATCTTCTTTCTGATGATGTTAGTTCAAAGACTTACACAGACACAGGTCTTGACGCATCTGTTGAATATGTCTATAAAGTTAGCGCTGTTGACTTTGCAGGTAATGAAGGTCCTAAGACTACTCAGCGCGCAACTACAAGATCAGAGGATTATCAGCAGATTAGTGTCTCGGG
>JABMQF010000020.1 GCA_013203345.1 Candidatus Woesearchaeota archaeon | reverse complement strand
GATGGTGTCTCTGTTTTATCTTCGGGCTTTTCAACCTTTTCTGCTGGTTTTTCTACCTTTTCTGCGGGTTTTTCTACCTTTTCTGCTGGTTTTTCTACCTTCACTGCTGGTTTTTCTACCTTCACTGCAGGCTTTTCAGATGGTTTAATTGCCTTATTTACTGGTTTTTCTACCTTTGAAGCAGGTATATCTTTTTTCGGTACTTCCTTCTTCTCTTCTGTTTGTTTGACAGACTCTGGTTTTGGCCTTTTAGCGATAGGAACATAAAGCCTGACAGATGCTTTGTCTAGTAATGATATTCCTTTTGGTGTTGCAATTCTTCCTTTACGGCCGCCTGCTTCACCTTTCTTGATCAGACCTGCTGCTTCGAGCTGTTGAAGACATTTCCTCAATACATTGCCTGAACCTTTGTAGAATCGTTCTTTCTTATGGCCTCTATTCTTTTTGCCGCCGTATTTTGTCCGAAGTTTGTTGACTCCGACAGGTCCTAGTTTTCTGACACTTCTAAGAACTGCTGCGCATCGTACAAACCACCAGTCTTCACGTGCAGGAGGCCTTTCTTTATGAGTTCCTGTTTTGACATATTCTGACCATTCAGGAGGTCGCACTTCGTCTACTTTCTGGAGATCCTTGGATACCTCTTCTATGAGGTCATTAACTGGAACGTCATTAATTGTAGGCATTATTTTTCACCTTGGTTTGCCTTTTCAGGCCACATGGGCAACATAGTTGCCAGACACCCGCACAACAATGCGGATAGTATCTTTGGAGAAACAGGTTATTTATAAAACTTGCGGGGGTTGATTATATATGGGGTATTGAACAGGTTCTATCTGTACTCAGGGTCCTTATACCTTCCATGAGTATACAGGCCCCTTCCTGTTTTTGGCTTTTCCAGCTGTTCTATCTCAACCATGCTTTCAAGCCTGTCTAACAGTTTCTTTGCGCTGAACTCATATTCGGTCCCGTGTGTTTCAGGATGTGTTGAGGTCAGGCAGAGATCTATTGTGTTGATCAGATGGAATGGGACATTTCCTGTTGACTCTACGAATTTTAGTAATGCCCTTTTATCTGGCATCATCATTACCTTTTTTAATTTCTCGTCTGATTTTATCACGAGAGGTAGCATCAGTTCCAGTGCAGAAACTCCTAAAGCATATACATCTAGTGATGAGTGTATGTAAGGATCTTCTGCATAAAATGGGCTTTGTTGATGCGGTGGCATATATTGTGGTGTTGCTGCAAGGATATCATCTTCCATTATTGCACCACACTCATCATCTACTGATCCAAGGTCGAAGACCTTTAGGATTCCGTTATTGTCAAACATGCACTGGCTGTGGTTGAAATCAAAAAGAACAAGTTCATTCTCGTGAAATGTGTTAATTAACTTCGCTGATGAATACATGAATTCTTGTAGTTTTCTCATGAAATCATTACTTAGTCTACCTTGGGAATTTGGCTTGCCGACATAGTTTGTAACATCTGTTGCAAGCAGTTCCATTGGTATGTGTATTACTCCTTCACCTTCGGGAGGTGTGAATCGTAAATCCTTATTTGAGACATATTTGACCAGAGGCATTGTTCTGCCAGCAGTATCCATTACAAATGGGTCCATACTATTCACAAGATTAGGGTGTTCAAACTCCATGTGGAGTAAGGCCTCTCTTTCTGCTGAATGATAATTTAAGAATGCTGTATCAAGATTCTGCTGTTTTATTACGCATTCTTTAGCACGATTGTCTTCTGCGAGCCATATTCTTGACATGTTTGTACTTGCTATACATTCTTTGATGGTATATTCATCTACTTTCTGGCCTGTCTGAAACGCTAGTTTACCGTGTCTGGCTGCCAAATCTGCTTCTTTCTCTTCCATTAGCTCTTGCTCGCACATTGCTGTAGCTTTCTTGAATTCTTCAGAATTGATAATGCTTTGTAAATACATCTCATACACCCGTCACTGCATCTTCAACTATCTCTATTTAAATCTTTCGTTTCATAACTACTACGCAGTAACTAAAAAACTAATAAACAACATCTCGCGACAACACGCATCACACAACTCACTGGACAACCTCGGACAAACTATATAAACAGCTTTCATGAAATACTTGCTGTATATAGGTGCACATTGGTGTGCAAATTCCATTCAATTCCCATTCAATACTAACATGTCTGAAATAACCTTCAAGAAAGAGCCAGAGGCAGCAGAGACAGTGTCCAAGATACTGTCACCTATAATAAAAAAGTGGTTCTTCTCTCGCTTCAAGGATTTTTCACTCCCTCAACTCTACGCAGTATATGATATACACTGCAGGCAGAACATTCTTGTCTCTGCACCCACTGGAGCTACAAAGACACTTACAGGATTTCTCTCTATTCTGAACAACCTGGTTGATCTTGATGAGAAAGGTCTGCTAGAGGATAGGGTGTATGCTGTCTACATCTCTCCACTAAAGGCGCTTAACTATGATATTCAGCACAATCTCAAGACACCTCTTGAAGAGATAGAAGACATCGCAGGCAGGAAACTAGGTATTCGCGTCGGTGTAAGGACTGGTGATACTACTCCCAATGAGCGCGCGAAGATGACAAAGAACCCTCCTCACATCCTGATAACAACTCCTGAGTCTCTTGCTATCCTATTGCAGTCTATAAAATTCCGCAATCATCTCTCAAACGTGGAGTGGACAATCATTGACGAGATACATGCTCTTGCAGAGAACAAGAGGGGTGTACACCTATCACTCACAATGGAGATGCTTCAAAGATTATCACCTGGTATGTGTAGGGTTGGGCTTTCTGCCACAATAGCTCCTCTTGAGGAGATTGCGAGTTTTCTCGTTGGTAGTGCAAGGCCTTGTCGCATCGTCGACGTGCAGTTCATCAAGGAGCTTGATTTAAAGGTGATATCCCCTATACCTAATCTTATTGATACTACGCATGAGCATCTGAACAAGAAGATGTATGAGCTTATCGATGATCTCGTCCAGAAGCACAAGACAACACTCATCTTCACCAATACCCGTGCCGCAACAGAGCGCATAGTGCATTATCTCAAGGACAGGTTTCCAAAGAACTACACAGACGTCATATCTGAGGCTGACAACATTGACTTTGAAGCAAAGCCTGATGAAGACAGCGGAAAAGGAGATGTGCCCTCAGAAATTACTTCACCAGACAAACCAGATGTGAAGGATGTTCCTAATGTTCTTAACGAAAAAATTTACAAAAAAATTACTGCAATAGGTGCGCATCACGGATCTCTTTCAAAGACGCACAGACATAAGATAGAGGACGGACTAAGGAAAGGCAACCTGAAATGTGTTGTCTGTTCAACATCTCTTGAACTTGGTATAGACATAGGTTACATAGATCTTGTGATACTTCTTGGCTCACCAAAATCTGTGGCCCGGGCATTGCAGCGCGTCGGCAGGTCAGGTCACCAGCTGCATTCCAAAACAAAAGGTAGGATAATAGTGCTTGACCGTGATGACCTTATAGAGTGTTCTGTACTTCTCAAGTCTGCCGTCGATAAAAAGATAGATAGGATACACATACCTAGAAACTGTCTTGATGTTCTGTCGCAGCAGATCTACGGTTTCTGCATCGCAGATAGAATGCAAATCTCAGAACTGCTCTCTGTTGTGAGGCAGAGTCATTGCTATAAAGATATTAGTGACGATGACTTTTATTCTGTTATCAAGTACCTCTCAGGTGAGCACGTCTCTCTCGAGGACAGGCATGTCTATGCAAAGATCTGGCATGATCCTGACACGGGGATGATGGGTAAGAAGGGAAAGCTTGCGCGAGTTATCTACATGACTAACATAGGGACAATACCTGACGAGACAGGAGTCATTGTCAAGGCAGGCACTGAAGTTATAGGGATGATTGATGAGGCCTTCCTTGAGAGGCTCAGGCGCGGTGATGTTTTTGTCTTAGGAGGATCAACATATGAGTTTCTCTTCTCGCGCGGCACAGTCGCTCAGGTCAGGTCTGCTATTGGTCGCAGGCCTACTGTACCGTCGTGGTTTTCTGACATGCTACCTTTGAGTTTTGACCTTGCGATGGAAATAGGAAGATTCAGGAGGCTTATCAGGGACAGGCTGGAATCAGGGATGGGGATGAAAGATGTTGTTGAGTTTATACATTCATATCTATATGTCGACGACAATGCTGCTAATGCTATATATGGATACATGAGGGAGCAGCATGACTTCGCTTTGATACCTACAGATAAGGAGATTCTTATCGAGAACTATGCAGATGATGATAGAAAGTACGCTGTTTTCCATAGTATGTTTGGCAGACGTGTCAATGATTGTTTGTCGAGGTCTGTGGCTTATGTTGTATCAAAGACGCAGAAGCGTGATGTTGAGATAGGAGTGAGTGACACTGGTTTTTATCTTGCTGCTAAGAAAAATGTTCCTGCTGCTCGCGCATTAGGTATGTTAGAATCTGCTCGTCTTGGAGAGCTTCTATCACTGGCGCTTGACAAGACTCAGGTGCTTAACCGTAGGTTCAGGCATTGCGCAGGAAGGTCTTTGATGGTTCTGCGCAACTACAAGGGAGTACACAAGAGGGTCGGGAAGCAGCAGGTTTCTTCGATGATATTGATGGCTGCTGTCAGGCGGATATCAAAGGATTTTCCCATTCTGAAGGAGGCGCGTAGAGAGGTTCTTGAGGATCTTATGGACTTGGAGAACTCGAAGAAGGTAGTAAGAATGATTGAGAACCACAGCATATCTGTGAAAGGTGTGGATACTTCTATACCAAGTCCTTTTGCTTTTAATCTTGTCCTGCAGGGGCATCTTGACATGATCCGTATGGAGGACCGTCTTGAGTTCCTGCGTAGGATGCATCGACTGGTGCTTGCCAAGATATCATTGGAGAAGGGTAAGCAGGGCGCGAGCAAAGATGATACTGAAGTCTATCATGAATTGTGGGAAGGTCTTGAGATCCCTTCGTTCGGAACAACAAATCTTGTGAAGCAGGTGTGGAACCTGAAGAAAGTTCCTATGTTTGCAAAGCAGGATATAGTTCGAATGCTTGAGGGTGAAAGGACTGGTATTCGCAAAGATGTGATAGATGCCATCAAGCACTACAAGAAAAATATTGAAAAAGACTGGCCTCGTGATCTCCGCATAGCAGTCTTCAAGGCAGTGGATGAGGTTGAGGCTGATGCAGGCGACAGCCAAGAGGGTGACGCTGTTTGATATGTTGAATCCCTTTTTGACCCTAACAGAAATAGAAGCATTCTACTCCAACCAGCTGTATCCTTTCTTGTTCTTGATATTGTACGCCTTGATGAGCTTTTCTTTTCCGCCAGGTATCTTTGCCAACCGTTCAACAAACTTATAGTGCTTGTCAAACAGAGCATTGATGAATCCTGTATGATCTTTTCTCCACTTATTAGGATTGTTCTTGACGAAATTTGCCCATCTTTCCACTTGTTCCATGTGTGATTCCCTACTCATTCAACCGGCACCTCTTTATGAGTCCTTTGACGTGATTTATCTCCTTTTCATCCACTTTTTCAGAATAGACAATCCTCAGGTGTCTCGCGTCTTCAAGGTCTTTGGGGCTTTTCAATAGGTGCTCTTTGAATGCGATGTTTACATTGACATTGCTGAACCAGATATCGAGTCCTGTCAGTTCCAGTTTCGTTCGGGTCATGAGCTGATACTTATCCAGATCATCTTTAGCAAATTTGACTTCCATCTCTGGCAGTGCCTTGTTTTTCCATGTGAACCTGACAGAAAGACCTTCTTTTAGGTACTGAAGAATCTCTGCCTCATCACTGGATTGTATGCATACAAATTCTGCGCCCAGCAGTTCATTATAAAGTTCTGAAAAATATTCTGGATCCAGTTTTTCAATTATCATGTCTATATCTTCGGTTCCTCGTGTCCTTCCTGAAGCGATTGCTACAAACCCGGATACTACAATGTACTTGCAGTGTTGCTCTACGATTCCACAGAACTGCTCACAAAATTCGCTTAATATATTGACATCAGCAACCGCGCGCTCCATACTTTATGATAAGTCAGGGATGTTTATATAGGTTACCGTGGATTTGGATGTGTCATGTGTCATGTTGCACAATCAGAAATAAACTATTTTTATTCGCTCCAACCTTTTCATCCACCATCCCAAACCAACTGTGTTGTCCCGAAACTGCTTTACATCACGAAACTACTTTACATTTAAATGTTCATTCCATACTTCTTTTGGAGTTTTGTAATTAAGGCTCATGTGAGGTCTGTTTTCGTTGTAATGGCTTATGAATT
>JABMQF010000019.1 GCA_013203345.1 Candidatus Woesearchaeota archaeon | reverse complement strand
TGAATGGTTTTAATTTGTGGAAATGTTTTTATATGTGTTACCGTAAGTGTTTTGCATGACAGAAAAAATATCAGAAGGGATGCTTAAAGGTGTAAAAGATTCTATAAAGAAAGGACATAAACTTCTTAAGGTTAAAGATGAGCTAGTTCCTGATCAGGCAATGATTAACAGGGATGTCGCTAAGCTTCAGGAGAAATTTTTGAATTCTGTGCGGCCCTGGGCGTATAATTACAAGGATAATAGTGTTAAGGAAGAGGTTATTCATAAAGCTGTTGAGGCTTTGATAGTTCATTTGAAGGATGATATTGTAAGGATCATTGCTGAGGCGCATGAGCTTGATAAGATGGATATCGAGGTGCATGAGGACATCAAGAAATTGTTTCAAATGGACGTCCCAAACTCTAATGTGTCTGCAGAGAATCTGGTAACGTCGATGGAAGTTCTTGAACACCTGAAGGGTCTGCTTGAGAAGGATATTGATATATCCGGTGCTATGCAAAGGATAGAGGAGGAGATAATACATCTAACAAAGAAGATAGAGAAGAAGAGTTAAACATTTTACCGACCGATAACCACTTTAATTTCTCTTTCTGTTTTGCAAAGAAGTTTTGGATTAGATTTTATTTGCAGTCCTGAACCACTCTCTATTTTGCAAAGAAGTTTTGGATTAGATTTTATTTGCAGTACTACCTCTCTCTATTTCGCAAAGAAGTTTTTGATTGGATTTTGATTGTAGTACTGAACCACTCTCTATTTTGCAAAGAAGTTTTAGACTATCTTTTTATTTCCGAAGGCATTTTCCTATTGATTCCTTAATGGGACAAAGTCAAATCTAAATCAGACTTAGTGGTTTACAATGGCTAACTTCGTGATCTTTTCCCCTTCCTGACCTGGCTTGGCTTGACTGCCTGCGCTAGACTGTTACCTCGCTCGCATCACTGTGTCATTTAATGTGTTCGCCCAACTGCACTTGTTCCTACTTCCACAACTTAAAGCTCGCTAGGAGGTAACAGAATCGCAGGCAGTGTATTTGCTACAGGGCTTGCTAGAATAAGAGTTAGCAGAAATGGAATCGCAGGCAGTGTATTTGCTACAGGGCGTGCTAGAATAAGAGTTAGCAGTAACAGAATCGCAGGCAGCGTATTTGTTGTTGCTTTCCGCGTTGTTGGTGTTGCAGGCGGGATTAATGTTGCATCTTATAGCAATATTTATTAACCATATATCCCTTTTCCACGTCATCATGTTTAAAAAGAGGTCGAAGAAAGCCATATCCCATGTAGATTGGGCAATGTCTCTAGGGATTTTTCTTCTCTATCTTGCTTGGTTTTTCATTTTTGTGAAGCCTTTGTTATTTCCTTCAGAGAGCATGGGCGTTCTTCTTGACATAATTGAAGATGGTGTTGAGAATACTATTTTTGAGGATTTGGAGCGCGTCAGGGTTTCTGTCCAAGGAGACAATGAACATGAACCTATAATTATTCCATTCAGTCATGATTGGCAGGGCAGCATCTCAAACACTGCGGGTCGTTTTGTGATTGATGAGGGTAGGATGTTCTTCCTCGCAAACCTTTCACAGGAAAGTAATTTTGATATTTACCATCCGCATGATGCATTGGTGTTGTCTGTCCCTCCTGTTGTTATTGCAGATGAGGAGCGTGCAGTGTCAGGTGTATTCTCGGCTTTTTTCAAAGGAGGTCTTATTGACAGAATAATTTACGACGGTGTGACAAGAATCACTGAGTTTAGTGTTGAGGTTGATGGAAATTTGTTTGATGGTGAAGGTGTTTTCAATAACATGGATTTCATGGCAAAGTATGCTGCAGAAGATGAAAACACCAATATTTCTTCTTATGTGTATGCGAATAATCACAGAGTGGATATGTTCTTCACTTCGCGTGATTCTGAAATGCACAGCATGGCTATAGAATTATCTACGTTTAACTATACAAGTTATCATGTGAACCCTTCTGCAGAAGGGGATATTGATTACGGTCTGCGTAGTTCGTGCAGGTATTATGAGTCTGATATTATTGACCTTTATGATTCAGGTTCAAGTCTTATGTTAAGATTCAGCAGTAACGCAACCTTCAGACTTTGCACGAATGAATCTGATGCGATTGTTGGTATCGAGTTTGATCTCGCACCTGATGTTGATGATCGTCTTACAATTATTATGGGTGAGGGAAGTTATGATTCGGAAGTTTTGCCTTCTCCTGTTGTCGGTGTGACAGAGACATTGCGTACTGTTTCATCTGACAAGTTAAGTAATTTGAAGAACAGGGAGTATGGTTATCTTAAGACTCTTTTGCGATATCCTTCTGCTAGGGATTTTAATATAACTGTCAGGGGAGGTATTTCTGCTTCATATGGTGTTCCTGTTTCTGATTCAGTGAATGTTTATGCAAGGCGCATCGAGGGTATTGTGATTGACGAATATCATTTACCTGAGAGGGTATCTATAACTATGAGTGTTTGGTGATTATGATGTTTGCTAAAAAAGGTTATATCAGAACAATGGAGGCATTCATTGCCTTCTTTATCACATTCATCTTTGTAGTTTTTATTGTCATGAAAGGTATTAATACAGAGTCTGGTAGAGTTGAGTTTGATGTGCTTTCTTCTGTTGAGCAGAGGGATGATTTTAGGGATTGTATTTATGCAGGTAATGTGAGTTGTGCAGAAGAGCTTGCAAGACCTTTCATACCGCTGGCTTATGACTACAAGATATCTATTGGTTCTCCTGCACCTTTTAAGGGAGCAAAGGATATTTATACAGAGACTGTATTCATAGCATCGAACCAGACTGGTGATTATAGATATGTTTATCTTTACTATTGGCTTTTAACTGGGTGATATAATGAAGATTGAAGTTGACACTAAGTTCGATTCAAAGGAAGAGTTAGAGCATCTTGCGGTCATGCTCAGAGCAATCGCTGGAAAGAGTGGTGCTGTCAGGGTTCCTGCAAGAGTTAATGCGAGGGATGCTGCAAGACAGGCAAACATCTTTGATGATCCTACACCGTCGGGCGGACTTATGGGTATGTTCGGGAACTCTTCTCAGAGTGCAGACGCGCAACCAGTAGCAACACAGTCATCTGTATCTCCTTTGCTTGGTTCTTCAGCATCTGATGGGCAGGGAATTTTCTCTTTGTTCAGCGATGATGCTGTTCCAGAAAATTCAGATTCGTCAGAGGTATCATCTTCTGATGAAGGAGCAGATGAAATCACAGAGAGTGTCAGGTTGGAGCCTTACTGAAGATGAAGTATAAGTTTATTGATGAAATAACATCTGACGTTGTGTTCGAGGCTTACGGTTCTTCTCTTAAGGAATTGTTTGAAAATTCTGCAGAAGCTATGTTTTCTATGATTTGTAAGCTGGACCTTGTAGAACCTGTTGATGAGTATAAGATTGAGGTTGAGTCTGATGATGTAGAGGGCTTGATGATTAATTGGCTCCAGACATTGATAGCAGAGGTTGACATCAAGGAGATGTTTTTCTCAAAGTTCCGTGTTACAGATATAACAGAGAAAAGTATGACTGCTTTTGTCTATGGTGAATCTGTTTCAAAAGAAAAAGGTGAAACAGTGGTCAAGGCAGTTACGTATCATCAGTTCGAGTTGAAAAAGACAGATGATGGATATATGTGCAGAGTAAGTCTTGATATCTGATTATGCCATGACTTGCGAGTGTGACAAATACTGTTATTTTGTATGTTTCTGCCCACTGGTCTTTGTTTTTGAATTATTTGGTATTGAGATTCTAATCATACATTTTTTATTGGGTTTGTTTAATATGAAATATTCTATTCCCTAAATTTCAATAATTTTCTTTCCTTGTTTCAAAGATTTCAGAGGACTTATAGGGGGGGTTTTAGGAGTTTAGATGGGAAATTCCTTACCTTACACTGTTCAGACAGGTCTTCGTATTGCTGCACTTTGGGAGGCATTGGCTTGTTCTTTCAAAGCACGTATTATGTGGATATTTCCTTTTTGTATGCTGGAGCCGTTTTAAACCCATACGAACACATCTACACCATTTTTACGTATAAAACACGCGCCCTAAAACCCTTTTAAGTGCTGATTTTTGGTGTTTCACGGCGGCACAAAAACAATGAAAAGCTTTATATATGGCCGCTTCTTCAGTCCATATCGGTTATTCAAAGGTTATGTGGTTGTAACCTTTTTTTAATTTTTTTTTTATCTAGGTTTTCAAAATGTTAACAGCAAAACAATTCTCTGAAATTTTGCACGAACTTGATGATTGCGCTAGACCGCTTTTCTTTTTTCATGATGATAGCGATGGTCTTTCTTCATTCCTTCTTTTTTACAGATACAAGAGAGAGGGTAAAGGTGTTTGTGTCAAGTCTCATCCAAAAGTTGATGAACGTTTCTTCAAGGTAGTTAGGGAGTACGCTCCTGATAAGATATTCATACTTGACCTGGCGATTGTAGAGCAGGATTTTATTGATGAGTTCGCTTCTATACCTGTTGTGTGGATAGATCATCACACACCTATCAAACTGCACGGTGTTAAGTATTACAATCCGCATATTGCTGATCCTGATGATTCTACATGTGTGTCCCATCTATGCTATGAAGTCATCAAGAAACATAGACCTGAGGATATATGGATAGCGGCAACTGGTATTATCGGTGACTGGCAGTTGACTTCTGTCACAAAGGAGTTTTCAAAAGAGTATCCTGATCTTCTTCCTGCGTCGATAGATAGGCCTGAGTGTGCTTTGTTTGACTCTCCTTTTTCGCGTGTTGTCAAGATATCTAATTTCTTATTGAAGGGTATGACTCAAGAGGTCATGAAGTGTGTCAAGATTATGACGCGTATTGAATCTCCTCAGGAGCTTCTTGAAGGCACAACTGCCCGCGCAAACTATCTTCTTAAGAAGTTCGACAGAACTAATCAGCTTTACGAGGGTCTCTTGTCTTATGCTGTTAAGCAGGTATCGAACAGTAAGTTACTTATCGTGAATTATCGTGAGGATAAGATGAGTTTCACAGGTGAATTGTCAAACGAGCTTCTTTACCGCTATCCTAACAAAGTCATAATTGTTGCGCGTGAGAAGTCTGGCGAGATGAAATGTTCTCTTAGAACTTCCCCTCCTCTTGACTTGCGAAAGGCATTGAAAACTGCGCTGAAGGGTATTAATGGATATGGTGGAGGACATGAGTTCGCTTGCGGTGCATGCATAAAGCAACCTGATTTCGATACATTCACAAAACAGTTAAACGAAGCGATTAAGTGATTAGATGATATGGCGCATTTGGAGATTGAGCGGAAGAAGTATTCTGATTTACTGATGGCAATTGCTAGTGACCTTAAGGTTCTGAGTCAGATGGGCGTTGACAAGGATATGGTGAAGCGTATCAATGGGGAATTGTTGACTGTTGGAGGGGACATCAAGGAACTGTTTGATAAATACGGAGGTTATGGTAATGGAAAGGTTAAGTTAGGCTTTCATACCCATATTTTCAGCGGAAAGAGACTTGTGATCGATTCAGAGCAGAGAAAGCAGATAGAGGATGCGGGAGTCGATAAGGCTGCATAAATTATTTAAACACCTCATTTCTCCTAATACTTACGCGCCGGTGATCTAGTGGTATGATGGAGGCCTTCCAAGCCTTTCACCCGGGTTCAAATCCCGGCCGGCGCATAAATCACAATTCCACCACAAAATCATTCTTAGAATTTGTTTTCATAGATTATTTATTTCTCTTTGATTCATTTAATCAATCAATCCTATTTTGTAGAAATATGCTTTTTAGACCTATAATATATCATTTTTCTAGTGAATTTAACACATTATTCACTCATTTTCAGGGTATTTTTATGTTTCCCTTAAATGATTGATTTTTGAGCTACTTTAAGGGTGTTTTCGCCTAGTATATATGGTTAAAACCGCAAAAATTTGGTATAAAATAATCTTAAATTTACAGTAAGTCTTATTTGATAGTGACAAATATGGTCTTTTTTCAAATAGGTTTATATAATGCCTCGATTTCCCAGCATCTATGGCAGATTTTGATCGTTCAAGAAATGATAGGAGAGATTCTTCAGGCGGCTCAAGGGGCAGAAGTAGGAACTTTGAGGGTGGATCTGGTAGAAGAGATTCTTCAGATGGCTCAAGGGGCAGAAGTAAGAACTTTGATGGTAGCAGAAGAGATTCTTCAGATGGTCCAAGGGGCAGAAGTAATAACTTTGAGGGTAGCAGAAGAGATTCTGGTGATCGCAAGCGCTTCAGTAAAAACAGGCGTGATAATGTTGAGATGACTAAGGTCACTTGTGACTCTTGCGGTGTCAAGTGTGAAGTCCCTTTCAAACCGACTTCATCTAAACCAATCTATTGTAGCGATTGTTTCAGGAAAAGTTCTGACACAAATGGCTCAGGTAGGAATTCTGGCAAAGATTTCGAATTAATCAACGAAAAACTTGACAAAATAATGGCTGCTTTGGATATCCAATAAGCTAATTTTCTTTTTTATTCATTATTTGTTCTAGATGCGTTTCCGTTGTGGACTGCAGAGAATGTTTTCATAAACACAGACAATAATATTTTGCTGCAGGATACTGAATCAGATGCCCGCCGCTATCAGGTTAGAACATTTCTTTGCAGGCCATGACAGCGACACTTTGCGAAGGTCAGGTCTGGAGACCAGGCTGTGAATTGATTGGAATGTTTACATCCTGCCTGCGAGGTCATTATTCATCCAGATCAAATCTTTTTATTTCGTTTGCATATACACTAAAACAGCAGTCTTCTTCGTCAACATTGGCAAACTCCAGATGCATTTCACTTCCATAGCTGGATGAAGACTCGTATTCTCCACTCAGCGATGTTACCTGTTGGTTTTCAGGCCCATCTACATCAACGACTTGAGCTGTTCCGATATCCTTGTCAAGACGAAACATCAGACCATCTTTCAGGAAGACTCTGACTATTGTGCCTATCTCAATTTCAGTGTTGAACGCTTTTTCAATGCGTCCTGTGATGTCCTTGGCTTCTTTACTTATCTCACCCAGCGCATAAGGGATGTCAAAAGCGTAAGGGCAGAATACACTTTCCCCTTCTTTGTCGACATCTGGATGTGATGCCTTGCATCTCTGGCCATGCCCGCCTGTATTATATTCGCATGTAACATCACTTGTGATATTGCTCACATCACCTTTACGCTGATAAAACTCTACTTGGACACTCACAGGTGTATCCAGCACTTTTTCCCTGTCTTTGTTGCGGCCCCTGCATTGTATTGGAAATACTGCAGATATAAATTCATCAATAGCCATTCTATCAACCCCCTATAACCTCAAGAAATACTTGAGGTGAATCTATAACATCCCCTCTTTCAGATAGGTGATGAACCTGTTCTTATAAATTTTACTGGTGGTTACAACAAAAATGAACCGAACCTTTAAATACTAGTCCAGTTTTATGGACTTAAGTACAGAAAATGGGACAAATATCCAAAAATATGGACAGACTGCTCGAGGTGTTCTATGAGAACCCTTCAAGGCAGTTCACTGTCAGGGAACTGGCATCAAAGACAAGGATGCCTAAATCAACAGTGAACAACTACCTTGTGCAGCTGAGAAAAGAGAAGCTGCTGAGTAAGAAGAACCAGGCGATTGAATCAGACTTGTTCAAGGCAAAGAAGACTTTCTATTTCATAGAAAAGATGATTAGGTCCGGATTGATAGACTCGATAGAACACGACATCAACCCTTCATGTATAATACTGTTCGGTTCATTCAGGAAAGGGGAGTCAGACAAGGACAGCGACATTGATATCTTTGTCGAATCGACCAAGAAAGCCATTGACCTGTCAAGGTTTGAGAAGAAGTTGAAGCACATGATACAGCTGTTCATAGAGAAGGACATAAACAACCTGCCCGAAAGGCTCTGCAACAATGTCATGAACGGGATAAAGCTGAAAGGCTTTTTCAGGATACGATGAACCTGATGGACTGGTCGAAATGCGAAAAGGAGTTCATACGTAAGGTGACGCCTGACCAGGAAAAGATATGTTCAATAGTTGAGATGGCAATGAGCAGGCTTGAGTTCGTGAAGTCACATACTGCGACAGAGAAGAATGTCTATTTCATAGTTGAGGGTTATTATGAGATACTCAAGGAGCTGTTGGTCGCATTGCTTTTGAAGAACGGGCTCAAGTCCAGAAATCACCAGTGCCTGATAACATATTTCTACAGGGAATATCCTGACCATGAGTTCGAGGCCAACCTGATTTCGCGGATGAGCTATCTTAGGAACAGGTTGGATTATTATGGAGAGGCGATAGATGTCTCTTTCTACAGCAAGAACAAGGAGGATATTGAGAAGATCATAGGTTTGCTGGCCAGCATAGTTAATGACTGAAATATTTTGACCAGAGCCACTCATCTCTTCAAAAAGCTTTATAAACAATATTCTCTATTCATTTTCCATGCCTGAAAAATCCAAAGAGACGGTCATGATTATCTGCGCTCATCCTGATGATGAGATACTTGGTGCAGGTGGCACCATCGCAAAATACACCAAGGAAGGTAAGAGTGTAGTTGCAGTCATATTTTCTTATGGTGAGAAGTCGCATTGGTGGATGAAGAAGAAGCATACTGTAGAACGTAGGGTAAAAGAATCACGTGCAGCGGGCGAGGTTGTGGGAACTTACAAGACTATGTTCCTTGGTTTACATGATTTAGAGCTCAAGGAGGAGGTCAAGGATGAGAAGAATCTTGCTCTGCTTGAGAAATTAATAATAAGATACAAGCCATCTCGTATTCTGACGCATTCTCCTGATGATGTGATATATTCTGATCATAAGGCTGTCTGGAACGCAGTAGACAAAGTCACTGAAAGGATGGGTTTCAAAGGAGATGTATATGTTTTTAACATCTGGGCAAAAGATGTTCGTCTTACTCAAAATCCTAAACTGTTTATTGATATTTCAGACACATTCAATGTTAAGCTTGAGGCACTCAAGTGCTTTAAGAGTCAGTCACTTGCAATATACCAGTTGTACCCGGGTGTGCTTTGGAGAGCTTTCAAGAATGGGCGTGAGCACAGATGCAGGTGGGCTGAGGTTTTCATAAAGGTGAAGTGATGAAGCGGACTTTACTTATAGCTACTGACTCCTTCCTTCCAAGGTGGGATGGTGTTGCAAGGTTTTTGTATGAAGTAGTTCCTTTTCTCTCAAAGCGTTTTGACATAGTGATAGTCGCACCGAAGTTCCCGGGAAAGCTTGATGCCTTCAAGGAAGCCACAATCATCAGGTTCCCTGTGTACAAGAGGAAAATCGCGGACATAAATATTGCAAAGGTTAAACGTTCTGTTCTTATCAAGCTGGTTAAGAATTCTGATATTGTATGGACTCATAGTATTGGTCCCATCGGAGCTCTTGCGATGTATTATGCAAAGAAGCAGAAGAAGCCTCTGATATCTTTTGTGCATTCTGTTGAGTGGTTTCTTTTCTCAAAGTCATTGAAGCGGTTCAGACAGTCTGTGGAATTTACTATCCGAAAGATAATTCCATACCTTTACAACAAGTGTGATGTTATCATGGTTCCTTATGGTGGTATGGTGCCTATTCTCGCAGAGCAGGGTATCGACGTGAAGAAGGAGTCTGTTTACCTTGGGATGAACACTGATAGGTTTCATCCTCCTAAGTCCAAGAAGGAGGCAAAGAATGCTGTTGATCTTAGGGATGATAAGATTATAATAGGTTATCTCGGAAGATTTGGTAGAGAAAAGGACATCCCTACGCTTTATCATGCGTTCAGGAGAGTCCATGAAGAAAATCCAAACACCACGCTGCTTCTTGTAGGTGGAAGCCTAAAAGAACCTTTCCCTGACATGGATTCTGTGAGGGTGATAAGTTCAACAAACAATCCTGTTGCGTATTACCAGGCTATGGATATCTATGTCCTGCCATCTCTGACAGAGACAACATCCCTTACCACAATGGAGGCAATGTCGTGTGGCTTGCCCGTTGTTGTGACTCCTGTCGGTTACATACCTGATTATGTCGAGCATAAGTTCAATGGTTACCTATTTCCTTGCGGTAGTTCTGAACGCCTTGCCCTCACCTTGAACATACTTATCAAGGACGCTAAACTCAGAAAAAGGATGGGCGCCACTGCACGCGAGACAATCAAACAAAGACATAGCTGGAAAAAGACTGCTGATAGTATACTAGATATTCTTGATAGGTTCTAACCAAAATACTCTCCATCACAATCAGCAACATCCCACGCAGACATTTCAAGTTCAGAATCTTCCCATGTCTCAAGCAGATTCACCAGGTCGTCTGTCTCAAAATAGCATCGTCCTTCATCTCCTTCAAATTCATCCATGTCAGCATTCATGATATTTTCATCAGAGTCTATCTCTGCTTGAGTCATACCATCTGCAAGCATTTCTGATACTGCAGAATTAGTGTACTCAAGTTCTATCTCATCAATTGTTAACTGGAACTCGCAGCCCTGTGATGCACTGCCTATAATATCTATGATGTAATCAGTTGTCTCCACGACTTCCCCATCGTCAAGAACTGCTGTATGAGACCCGCGCGCAGCACTGCAACCGCCTGCAGCATCTATCATGCAGTCCATGTCTCTACAGTCCTGAACAGTACCTTCACCAACAACTCTGAATGTTACCTGTGATCTCTTCTGGTTCCCTGCTCTGTCCTTTGCCAAGACCTTCATGTGATAATAACCCTCAAGATAGAGATTCCCGATCTGCCGCGTAGCTGTGTAGACATCATCACCTGCGACAGCGTCTCCATCAGAACCATCATCATTCATGTCTCCTATCTCGCCATGGCTCTGCGCCAGCTCAAGAACTTCAAACCACACATTGAGTATGTCATCCTTACCATTACCGTCGGTGACCTTTGCTTCAATCACCACTTCCTGTCCGATGGTGGCAGCCCCAGGAGTGACCTTAACATTCACAACCTTTGGTGATTCCTGCTGTCCGATTATGTTCAGCCCGCTAAGGTCTTCTTCAACAGCTGTTGGTTCTTCACCAGTATCTTCGCAGTCATTATCAGAATCATATCCGCACCCTGCAGGACAATAATCATCTCCGCTCACACAGTCTGTTATTGGCATGTTCTTGCAGGTCTTTGGCGTGCCTGAGCATTCATCAATAGTAGATTCATCGTCATCATCGCATCGCAATTTGTTCTGGCATTCATCCTTCTCGCCAGGCACACAAGTGTTTCTTTCGCAAACAAGTCCGGGCAGGCATCCGCAGTCCTGACAGCAAGTGATGTGTGTCTCTCCAAGCACACAGTTCCCATCCCCGCATATTGCAGGTCTTGTTAGAGCGGGCTTTATTTTTTGCTCTGTTGCGAGTGTGATTGTATCTAGTGTTGATAATGATTTTTCAATTACATAGACTGCTTTTTCAGCATCTCCTGCTTTTAGGTCGCTGAATGTGAATATTATGATGGGATCCTTCTCGGCGAGTATGCCTCCTTGCGTGAGTGTCACTTGGCCTTCAGTAGCCATAGATTTAGGTATTGATTCAACAATCTTGAGTGTTTCCACATCTCTTTCTGTCTGGAATCTTATCTCGACAAGTGTCTTGCTTCCTTCACCTGGAATCTCAAAGACTGTGGCTCGTTTCTTGAATCCTCTAACTGCATTGCTTGGCTCCAGGTTCTTGATGAGTGCATTGCCACTGTGCGTCTGGAGGATACCTTCTGCCAGCTGCGCAGGTATTATCTCATCCCTTGAGTATACCTGTCTGCTACTGCCTATCTTGTGCTCTCCAGGTATCAGTCCCAGGTTGTCGTACAGAAATATATCTATCTTCTCGGGTAGAGGCTTATCCTCTCCACCACCAATATTTGTCAGGAAGAATATCAATACCAGAAATCCTATAAGCCCAATAACAAGTAGGATTGGTATGTGAAATCTGCGCGTGACATGTGTCTCTTCTTTGACCTCTTTCTGTTTTACATGTGGTGTTATCTTACTGTTCTGCTCAACGAACATGACTGCTGCGTTAATTATCTTTGCAGGGAAGCCTTCATCAAGAAGTCTTTTTCTTATCTGTTCAAGCCCATAACCCTGCGCGAGTTCATCCTCTATATATCCTATTGCCTCTTTCTCAAAGCTAAGTAGAACTGTCTCTGTTTCGTCAGGATTTGTTTCAGTAATGCACGCACCTCTTTTTATATGTGACACTCTTTTTTTTATTTAAATAGTTTTGTAATAAAACCTGCAGAATATCGTGTTTTTAGGTGTTTATAATCCCATCCGCCATTTCAGATGGTCATGATAGGCTGTCTTTGCCCGAAGAGCAAAAGATGGCATTACCTTTCCGAGAAACCCTTTCTCATCCATCAGCTCATGGTACTGCTGTGATGTTATAGCATCACCGTCCCTAAGAAGCCTCAGCTCAATTTCTCTTGTCTTGTTGCTCACTGATAGCACTGATTTAGGGTCATGATGCTTGCATCCACAGTCCATGACCTTTGGCAGCACCTTAACAAGGTGAAGCACTATCTCTTCTATTGTGGCCTTGTTCTTCTCTGCCTGTTCGCTTACTTTGTCCTGGTCTACAGCCTCTTCTTTGTATCCTTCCGGTGGGTTGTCTGCATCTGTTGCATGCGCTATGTTGATGTAGCACGCGATTCCTTTTGCCGCGTATGCTTCTTTCATTGTCATGCCTATGACTGCAGCGTTATCAACATGTTTTCTGAAGAATCTTGATTCGACATCGGTTGAAAAGCCTGGTCCGTCAGCTGCGACAAATGTGCCTCCTGCGTGGACGCGGGACTCAAGCCCCTGCTTCTCGAGCATCCTGTGCAGGTCAGGGACGCGTCCCTTTACCTTTTTCAGGTATGTCTCGCACACAGGGTTTCTGTATGGTGTGTGCACCACTGATTTGTCGCCGAAGAATGATGGCTGTCTAACATTGTATCGGAATATCTGGTCAGGAAACACAACATCTCCTACATTTATCCTTTTGTGGTCAAGTATGCCTGTCGCGCTGATGCCTATGATAAGGTCGACTTTCTCTTTGTGCATCACAAGCATGTTGGACAGATCATCCACGTGCGCAGGGTCATAGGAATGTTCCGGTCCGTGCCGCGGAAGGGAAACGACTATCGTGTCAGCTATCCTCCCCGTCTCATAATGCAGCCTTTTGCCTGTCAGTTCTGATACATGTTCTTTTTGATACCTGCCTACTGCCTTGCCAAAATAGTCAGGCCCGCTTCCCCCTATGATTCCTATTTTCATCTTGTGGGACCTACCTAAGTTCTTTTATTTAAATTTTTATAAGGCAGTTAAAAATGAGAATCATTCGTCCCAAATAGGATGTGACAACACCATGACAGAATATATTTATAAAAAGAGAAGTGTTAGTGGTGCTAAAGGGATATATTTGAGAAACTGCATAAAGAAGGATTGATTTGATTTTCACTTTAAGGAGGTCAGAATGTCTCACATCATAAGAAAAATTCAAGACGCGAAACCTATGGAAATAACCTGCGGGATACTGCGCAACCTGACTGTTGCAGAGGACTGCAAAGACATGGATTTTGCCCATGTCACGATTACTGACAGCACCAAGAAACATTATCATAAGAACCTCACAGAAGTCTACTATGTCCTGAAAGGAAACCTCGACGTGGAGATTGACGGGAAGATAGAGCATCTGGAAAAGGGGTCGATGATAATGATTCATCCCAACACAAACCACAAGGCATGGAAGACAAGCAAGGAAGATGCAGAAGTCCTGGTCGTGTGTTCTCCCCCCTGGAGCGAGGATGATGAGATATTGGTAGAATGAAGTATATTGTGAAGGTTATCTAATTCTGGAAAAATCAAGAGAGATAATTATTTTTTCGCCATATCCCACAGCAATTCAAAATACTCTTCCTGCGCCTTTGCAAATGTTTTGTTGTCAACTTTTATTGCGAAGTATGGCTCTGTCCAGAGGAAAAACACAACTTTCGCACCATAAATCAAGGTAGTGACAGGGGAAAGCAGTTTCTTGTCAAGATACCTATATGATCCTTCTTTTACTTTCTTGAATTTGGCGCCTTTTTCGACGATGGCGAACTCTTTTACCTTGAACTGATTCAGGTTTATTATTCCCTGCTCATTGAAGTATCCCAGAATATCTTCATACTCCTTCCTGATGTTTATCACTTTGTAGTCCTTCTTTGCAGCCACTATGTCTTTCGCCACTGTTTTCAGGCCTTCTTTTCCTTGGAACAGTTCGCATTTGACAGGCTCTTTGGTCTGTGTTGTGATCTTATTCAGTTCAGGCATTATGCTTTCCAGGGTTGAGTATTTCTCCTTATAGTGCAGAAGCAGCTCCTTAGGCATCAAGGCTGTAAAGTGCTTTGTATTGTTCTTGATTATTGATGAGACGACACCCTTATCAATCAACCTTTCCAGGATGTCATAGGTTGTTGTCCTATCTATCCGGGTCTCTTTTGAGAGTTGCAAAGCAGGACTTGTGTTGTTCCGTAGCAGGGCAAGGTACACCTTGATTTCCCTCTCCTCAAGGCCCAAATTCTGTAATACTTCATTTATTTTTACCATAATCCCCTACAAAGGGCACGTTATTTATAACTGTTGCGGAATTTCCGCAACATATGTTAAAATACTTGTGAATTACTCTACTAATCAATACTAACAGCGAGGAGATAAAATGTACTTATTTGGGGTAACACATAAACAAGAGTATTTTGATAGACAGGTTTCTAAAATTGAAGAGATTTGTCATGTTGATGGAAAAGTTATGATGCTTGAACTTGCACCAAATTATGAAGAAAATGTTCAAAGAGGCATATTGATACCAAACTTTTCTATGGCATTAGCAGAACGTTATAGACCAAGGTGTTCCAGAGTGATTTCAGGTGACCAAGAAATAACTATTCCCGAGAATCCAAATTGGCTATTAAGTTTAGTAATGGGGGAAATTTATTTTTATCCAGATAATAGACGCGATGAGATTATGAGGCAGACCATTGAAAGAGAAAGACCTGATATAGTTATTGTTGGAAATGGTCATTCTGATGATATTAAAGAACATTTTCCTCAAGTATATTATACGGTTTTTCAGGACGAAGGAGGATATACTGCCAGTTGGAGCCATCATGGTCGTCCACACAAATGGTATAGGCTGGATCAACTTATTACGCTTTAATCAGTAATGGAAGAATCACTGTCATAACACAGGGAGAATAGAAATGGAGTGCGACCAGAAAGCCACAACAAAGGGGACATCTGACCTGGAAGGACTCGTCTACTCTGTAGCGTATGATCTGAGCAGACACGAGGACGGACCCAGACAGAAGATAGGGGTGATGTACCACGCCAACCTAAAAGATGAACCACGAGTCATAGCAATAAGGCCATATACTATCGAGGCGGTTGAGTGGGTTCCGGATCAAGGATTGTACTACACATCCAAAAATGATGTTTGGCAACTGTGGGATTCCCAAGGAACTGAAATCGACAGGCACATCAAAAAAGGAAAGGAGGTTATCTGTGTTCTGGCCTGGGTTCCAGGTTTCGGGCTGTGTAATGCAGGTAAAGAAGGAAAGATTCGCAGAAGCGTAGACGAGAAGGGAAGGCCTTCCGGCGGCGTGATTGCAGAAAGGCCGGGACGCGTCTACTCTTTGCTCTGGGTTCCAAATCATGGCCTGTTTGACGCAGGGTGTACACCCAAATACCATCAAATCAGGAAGTGCTTAGATAAAAATACTAACAAGACTGATGAGCTGATAGCTGAAAGGCTCGCATGGAAACGCATGAATGGAGAGTCTTCATACTCCCTTCCCACATTGTGTTGGGCGCAGGGAATAGGATTGCTCGATAACGGGAACCGTACATCTATGGAGAACATACCGCTAGTAAGATATTTAGATGAGCACGGGAACCGATGTGCGGAGTTTCTAGCGATAAAAGAAGGAGATATTGCTTACGTTGACGCTTACAAGTATGCTCATACCTGCTCTTTATGGAGACACAAATTCGGCATAGACCATTTAATCAAAACCCGAAGCGTCATGGCTTGGGCACAAGTTCCTGGTCAGGGTTTACTTTATGCGGCTGACTATGATATTCATAGGTTTATTGATGAAAATGAACAGGTGGTCGAAGAGGAGAATCCTGTATTAAGAACTTATCCACACGAAGTATCAGCAATGACTTGGATAGGTGATACCAAATAATATATCGCATGCGTTTAGAACTCATCTCCGCTTAAGCACATAAGTAATATTCACTATCTGGTCTTCACCTTTCAGGTAGCAGTCAATTGTCTTGTCAGCGACCTCGTAGTCTATGGTCTCACCTGACTCCTTGTGGACATGGACAATCTCCCCTTTGGATAGGGGCATTCCGCCCTTCAATTCGTCAGTCTTCTGTTCTTCTCCGTCATCAAATACGATTTTTGTGTTTTTCTTGATCATTGCGCTCGTCCTCGTTTATTCCTCTCTTGAATATATTACCTTGTGCTTATGCTTTGTATTCTCAGTCATCGGTATTTCTGCTTCCTCGCCCTGTTTTTGAATATTAAGGTTATTCATGTTACTCTTCCTGATGAAGAACACTTCAACGTCATATTTGTCATCTATCACTCTTTTATTCCTGTATGCGAGGTTCAGTTTATCATCGGGAAAAGGTTTTCCGTCCGGCTCTCTGTCCAGCCAGCCAGGAATCTCATAATCATCTTCGACAAACACTATGAAATCAAAGTCAGAGAACAGGCTTCCCCTGAAGCCGGGCGGTTTGTATTCTCCGAACGTCCCCTTGAGTGATGAGCCTATCAGGATAATCTTTATTATCTTGGAATCCGGGAGCAGTTTGGATTTTATCAGGTCAATGGCTTTGCCCCTGAGTGATTTCTGTGTCTCCAGAGGTAAATGTATTTTCTTGGAGCGTTTTTGTGAGTGTTCTTCAGTCATCTTAGCCTTTTCTCCATATGTATCTTATGGTTTTCCTTCTTAATGACTTTGTAATCTATCTTTCTGTAGAAGTGGTATGCAGGATTGTTGTCCCAGAGTTCCAGCAGTATCTTTGGGTAGCCTGATGTTTCAAAGTATTGCATCAATCCTTTACCCAGACCCTTTTTTTGGTATGCTGGAGAGAAGAATATCCTGACTATTTCCAGATGGTTCTTGTGTTTTTTCAACTGGAAGAAGCCAATGCGTCTTGATTTGCTTTGAAGTATAGTGATATCCTTATGGTTTTTCCGGAATCTTTCTTTGAATACCTCTACACTTGGCTTGAGATATTTGGCAAGCAAAGGGAATAATGTCTGTCGGGTGACGCGCAGGACAAAATCATAATCTGACATTCTGCACTTTCTTCCTGTTAGCTCATATCCGTTATTGTTGAATTTCATGGAAATCACTTGAATTCAGACGATTTCTTATGAACTTGTATCTTTGATCCAAGGACATTTCTTTAACCTGGATGACTCTGCATCCAAGATTTTGATATGTCTCTGTAATCAGGTCTTTTAATCTCAAAGAATCATCTTTGGTTAATGACCTTCCGGAACTTTTCCTTTCATCAAAATCAGGTAATGCATCACATACAAAAACCAGGTCATAAAAAATTCCGCTTACTAAGCTCATCAAAGAATCTGGGATTATTGTTCCTGCCAATCTTAACATCGCAATATAGTCATGGACTCCTCGATCATAAATAACAGTTTTATCTCCAAAACTTTTTTCGATTTCCAGTTGCTTTCTGATTATTCTTGTATAAAACTCTATTGGGTGGTTGGTCCTGAATTCTTTTTGTCCATCTTGGCTTAATTCGGCATTCAATTCTTTTATGACTTCAAATCCAACATCAGGGACTACTTCAAATCCATTTTTCTTGAACGACTCAATCAGGCTTGTTTTTCCAGCATATGTCCCGCCGCTAATTACTGTTCGCTTCATTTTCTTCCCTAAATTCAACTGTTCATCCAAAGGAGGATTAGAGAAATATGCTCTCACATCAAATCCCTCATCTACAAGTTCAATCATCTCAAAGTTTTCTCTTTGAATCAGTTTGAAGTCATCCTGCGGGAGATGTTTCCTCTTAAACTCCGGATAGTTAGAAACTGTGAAGTCTGCGTCACCCCTCTCAGGTCTTGTTTTGTCTGGCAGCCTGATCTTCAATAACAATAATTCTCCGGAAACAGTATCTAGTGGTTCAATATGGAAGAGCGGACCCGTAGGTGTTTCTTTTACCAATTCACCCATATTACATGCAGATTCCAACAGTTTTTGGTATTCTTTGTCTGACTGTGAGAATACACAAGCATAATTGACTGGAGCATTGATTTCAGAGGTGTGTTTGTTCTTTAAACTACATGCTTGGTCGACAATCTCTTGGACGAGTTGCTTTAAATCGGTTTTCATTTGAACAAATCCAAATATTTTTTCATTGTGGGGAGGAACTGCTCGGGATGTTCTTCCAGCTGTTTTGATAATTCCTCTGCCGGAAACCATTTTATCTCTTCAACTTCATCTTCTTGGATTTTGAAGTCATTAATGTTTTTATCGGTTGTAAGAGTGAACCATTGTGTAAAATGATGATATTCCCTTGTTGTTTCCGTCTTTTGGTCTGATTCAAGTTTTATGTTTTTCAATCCTAATTCTTCTTCTGCCTCTTTGATGATATTTTCTTCGTAATCCTCTCCCTCATCAACAGTGCCTGCAACGGCAGGACCCCATTTTCCTGGATGGTGGGATTTTGTATGATGTCGTCTGGCAAGAAGAATATTTCTGTTAGAGTTAGTTATCCACAACGCAGAAACTCTATAGATATCATCTTTGGTTAAAGTTCCCCTCTCTTTATACCCGATAATCTTATCGTTCTTATCAACAATTGTTATTCTTGGCTTAGCCCATTTCCTAATCCACTTTCTCATTATCTCTTTTATCTCGACTAACTGTTTCGCATCATTAAATGTATGTGGAGCGTCCTTGATGATATGGATCTCTTTATCTCCGGGCAGTTTGTCATAAAGGATCTGTTGATGTTCAGGAGGAGTTGAATCATCTTGATCCCCTACCATCAGAAGGACGGGCATTGTCAATTTATCAACATTATCCAATAAATCATATTTTAATTTATCTTCCATGAATGACCAGGGAAGTCTCTTTATCACGCCCGGCTTTGATTTGCTTTCGCTTATTTTCCAGCCAGTCTCTCTCCACTTTTTTATTTCATCAGGTTCGCCGTATTTTGGCTTTTCCATAGTCAGTTTGCCTGAAACAACAGTGGAGATTGGTGCTAATGCCTTTACCATATTTGGATTCTTTTCCGCGAACAAGGCAATGGAAATCCCTCCTAAACTGTGGCAGCATAACCAGAATGGTTCCTTATACCAATCCTGTGATTTTGACCACTCAATCACATCTTCTAAATCTTCATAGTAGTTTGTAGTCGTCGCATCTTCATATTTTCCAGCACTTTCACCAAGAGTATTGGTGGTGTCAAATCGAACAGCAGAGAATCCTTCCTCTTTGAAGGCGGCGGCAAAGGTCTTGATGTGTTCCTGCTCTTTGAATCCCCCAAGACCATGCATCACAAAGGCCAAGCCTTTCTGGTTATCTGATAATTCCAGCAATACTACAATGTTTTGCTCTTTTCTATTCTTGATAGTTGTTGTTTTAATCATCATCTCTCCCACCTCTTAGTATGAGGAGAAAAATCAACTTGATGTTTAGGGATACCTAAAGAAATGCCATATTTTGTAGCTTTTCCATATTCTTCCCAATCCGCTCGATCTATTTTGAATATCTTATTTTTGAAAATTATATAATGTACCTTATCATTCTTAAAATCCGCATACCAGGAATGTTCAGAATCCAATGCTTCACTCAAATCTTTTGCAATATCATCGGCTTCGGTTTCTTTGATTTCGACATCATGCAAAGTCCACTGCTTGATCCATGGAGTATTATGTTTTTCAGTGACTTGCTCCACTTTGGTCTTGAGAATCTTGACTTTTTTCAATACGTCTTTTTTCTCAAGACTTTCTTCGATAATAACTCCAACGAAATCGTCAATCATCTTCTTGTGCTTCTTAATCTCCTCTGACAGTAGTTCTTCAAACTCCTTCATCTCTTTTGAGCACTTGTCTAGTTCTTCATAATGGTCTGAGATCAGCTGTGAGTAGTGCAGCAATTTGTCTTTCAGTCCTTCATCAATAGATTTTGCCCAGACAGTTTCCCATAATTCATCATTCACCAAGTCTTCTTCATCCCGGTCATACCAGACAACATGATACTTCTTGATGAACTTCTTGTCTTCAAGGACTATGGAGTCCCACTCTGCGTCGGGTTTGCTTTTCTTTTCCGATTCTGTCGGTGATGCGTCCTGCCTGACAAGGACCTGTTTGATGATCCTATGTCCTTTGGTTGTATAGTCAAAAGAGATCGCCTCTTTATCATTAAGCGAGACTGATATGAAGAACCTGCTGCGGGGTGTAGGGTTGTAGTCAACTTCGATGTTCATATTGCCCTGATAATTGTTTTTGTTTATAAAAGTTCTCTCGTCTTCCAGCGGTATGGACTGCCTGATTATTATCATTCTTTTGAAATTGACCTCATATCAGTGCTGGAATGGTGTAGTGCCAGCAGAGCAGTATTGCAAATGACACTCATCCGGCTCAATTTTGCAGATGGCATTTCCCTGATAGCGCTTGAGAATATTTATTAACGGGTAGTTATTCACAAACTATATGAAACAAGTATCTAAGCTATTGAAATATACATTTCACATTGTGCTGGCAATCAACATAGTCTACGTGTTTTTATTGTTTTATATATTTGATATTTGGTCAAGATTGGGTTATGCTCATATTAGACATGATGCGCTCATAGCGATTATCCTCATACTTTCGCCATCGATATTGTCAGGTCTGTCAATACTTTTAACGAATAATGTTGCAGGTATTCGCAAGAAAGTAGGTTCTTTCAGGATGGCATTCTACGCATTGACAAGCGCCAGCATACTTGTTACATTATTTGCTATTTTCGTCAATTATCATGTGTTCAGGTGGTGGTTTTTCGGACTCGGTTCCAACATATTTACAGCTATTTTTGGAGCATACATTTACTTCGTCCCATTGCTTGCTTTGATTCTTTCATTCTTTGTCAAAAAGCGATGGTTTTACAGTGTTTTTATCATCAATTATGGCATATCATTGCCTGTTCAGATAATCGCTTCCATACTGCCTTACACATGAAAGTGCTGTTGACTTCTTTCAACCATCTGTTGATGGATTAGCAATTACTCGCAAATCTTCCGACGACATTACAGAAAAATTTATAAGACACCAAAACATATTGTTCTATGTGGTACAGGGCAGCTCTCCCTCTTATACATGCCGTAATGGGTATGAATAATGGATAGAAATGCGGGTGTTGCCCGTCCCCTGGATCACATTTGTATGTGAGAGGGCGCTGCGCCGACTCGTGCCATAACCCTTGAGGGTGAAATCACGCCTTAAGCACAGAAGTGGAGGCTGAACCTCCCTCCTTTTACTTCAAATATTTCAGGATATCTTTCTTTGAGAGTTTTTTATTATATTTTAGGACGTTTCTGTTTGTGAGGAGGGCTATTGTGTGTGCTTTCGATTTCTTTCCAATGCTTCTGAATTGTATCACATCACCAAAATCTTTATTCAATAGTCTGCAAAATTGTCTTTTTATAAGTTCTTCCCATCCTGTGTATTCTTTGCAGATTATTACTGTGTGCTTATTTTCGATGTGTTCTTCGAGAAGATAGAACAGGCATATTGCGAACATCTTCTGTACAATCTGTTTGACTTTGTGACGGTATTCGAATAATATTTCTCTTTTTATCCGCCTGTCAAGGTATGCTGATGAGAATGTGTCATTGCTGAATGCTACTACTGTGTTTTGTCTTAAGTCCTCTATTTTCCCGCTTTGGTCCACCTCAATATAAGACATAAATGTATTATGTTTCAGAGATTAATAAGCATGGACAAGAAAGAACTACAGATTTACCGTCGGAACAGCTGTTTTTTCTGGATTTTTCATGCGAATTTCCTGCTATTAAGGTTGTTTAATGTAAATGTTCCCGGTCTTTAAGAAACATCAATCCATCAAGAAATCATATCTTCAGACTGACGCAATCACTTATCCCATGTTCATTCATCGAGATTCCATAAAGTGTGTTTGCTTCAGCAAGGATACCATCATTATGGCTTATCATGATGTATTGCGCATTGTCGCAGTATGTCTTTATCAGCTCTGCGAGCTTTTCACTGTTCTTCTTATCAAGTGCGGCGTCGACTTCATCAAGCACATAGAATGATGCTGGTTCATATTCTTGCACAGCGAAAAGGAATGCTAGTGCGGTCATTGTCTTTTCTCCTCCTGACAAACTTCTGATGTCAAGGAATTTTTTACCAGTTAGCCTGACATTGATTAGAAGTCCGCCTTCGAATGGGTTTTCATCATTTTCAAGTACGAGTGATGCGTCTCCTTTGCTGAGAAGTTGTGAGAATATCCTCTGGAATTCTGATTGTAGCGCTTCTAAAGTTTTGACAAAAAGAACTTTTTTCTTACCTTCTATCTCTTCCATGAGCATCATGACGTCGTCTTTTTCTTTTTCAAGACTGTCTTTTTTGCCCATCAGTTCTTTGTATTCTTTTTCTGCTGTATCAAATATTTCAAGAGATCTGAGATTAACAGCGCCCATATTATCTACCATGTTTTCGAACTGGTTTATTTCTCGGGTGAGCTGCATGTCGCTTTTCTCTCTGTCTACCTCTACACCTTCATATTGCTCAAATTCTTTTGAGAGTCCGCCGAGTTCTGCGTTGATCCTCGCAAGCTCCAGGTTTATGCTGTTTATCTTGTGTTCTGCTTTCCTGGCGTCGTCGTTGAGTGAGTACATCTTTGCTTCTTTCTTGCTCGCATCATCCCCGAGCTTTGCGCGCCTGTTGAACAGGTCCTTGAACTGGGCGTAGAACTGCGTTTCTTTCTTTTCTTTTTCAGCGAGTTCCTTATCCTTGATGGTTAGGTTTTCATTGATTGCTGTGATTTCTATCTTGAATGCTTCTGTTTCTTTGTCGTGCTGCTTTAATATCTTGTTCATGTTCTCTTTTTCAGGTATGAGCATTGTATTGACTTGTATCTCTATGCTCCCGACCTCTGAGTCGAGTTTTATCTGTGTCTCTCTGACTTCTCTTCTTTTTTCTTCGAAAGCATTGAGCTCTGCGATGAGTGTCGGGCTGCGTAGTTGTGATATCTTCTCCCGAAGCTGCTGTCTGTTTATCTTGTTTGTCGCAAGTCCCTTATTATGGTCGGATATCTTTTTCATTAAATCGTCAAGCTTATCATCTGTCTTTTTCAGTGATGCTCTAAGTTCTCCTTTGACTTTTCGGTTGACGTCTATGTCTCCTGAGTCTAAGTGGAGTGATTTTTCCATCTTGATTATGTCACCTTCAAGATTTGCTTTAAGATCCCTGAGAGTGAATATCTTGTTTTCTGCGCCAATTTTTGTGGCTTCGAGTTTGCTTAGTTTAAGTCCTGCTTCGGCCTGTAGTTTTTCGTAGCGTTTTATTGAGTCGGATACTTCTTTTTGACTGAAGCCCATGCCTTGTCTTTTCTGTCTAAATCCTCCTGTCATAGCTCCGCTGTGGTCGGCGAGATCACCATCAAGTGTGACCATCTTTGCTGTTCCTATACCTATCTTTCTTGCGGTGTCGAGGTTCTCTACTATTATTGTGCTTTCGAATACAAATCTGAAAACGTTTTCAAACTTGCTGTCATATGTTATCAGGTCAACTGCCTTGCCGTGCACCCCGCTCTGCTGGAGTAGTCTTGCTGTGTTCGTAGAGTCTATTTTTGGCCTGATCTTGTTCATTGGCAGGAATGTTGCTATTCCAAGTCGGTTGTTCTTTAAGAAAGATATGCACCTTGATGCGACCTGATCATTTTCAACAACTACACTTTTTATTTTTGCTCCTGCTGCAACTTCCAGGGCTAATGCGTATTTTGAATTGACTTCTCCAAGCTCTGATACTGTTCCGTACACTCCCCTGATGTCATTTTTTTGTTCGAGTATTTTCTTGATTGCGATGTTTGAGCCCAGCTTCTCCTGTATCTGGCCTTGCCTTGCGTTGAGTTTTGAGAGTTCTTCATTGGCATGCAGCATCCTCTGACGTGATTCGCCCATCTCTGCTGCCATCCTGCTCTCTTCTGCCTGTATCTGGCTTAGCTCCATAGATGCTTTTTTGAATTCTATCTTTTTTTGCTTTAGCGCCTGTATTTGTTCTTTGTTCTCTTTTTCTACAGACAGTACTTTGTCAATCTTCTCATCTACGGATTGTATCTGGAATTCTGTCTTGTCTTTCTCTCTGAGCAGATCCTGTTGTTCTTGTCTTAGCTCTGTTGCTGTTTTCTGCAGATCTTCAGCATTTGTGTCAAGGGCATCAATCTCTTTTTCTATCCCTTCTGCGTCACCGAGCTTGTTTTTCTTCCTGAACTGTTCAAGTCTGATGTCAATCTCTTTCTCTTCTTTTTTTCTTTGTGATATCTGATTTTCGAATTCTTTCTTATTGTTGGTCAGTTTGGTTATTTTCTCAGCAACCTCTTTGAGGTTCTCTCCCAGACCTTCTTTTCTGTTCTTGATCTTGACTAATTCATCTTTGCAGGTATTAATCCTTGCTTTGTCAGTGGCGACGTCAATTTTTAGCTTCTCAACTTCTTTGTGGAGGATTATTTGATCTTTTTCCCCGCGTGTCTCTATCTCTTTGTTTATCTCATCCATCTGCTTCTTAAGATCTTCCACCTTGTCTTTGAGTTCCTTTGATTGTGCTGTGAGTTTATCGAAATTGGTCTTGTGTTTGGTTGTTCTCTCATCAAGTTCTTCTTTTTCTGCTTCTTTTTTCTGCATCTGCCTGTGGAGTGCTGTAGCCTTGTTGACTGTTATCTTTGAGTCAAGGTCTTTGTACTTTCTTGCTTGATCTCTTTCTTTCTTGAGCTCCTTGAGGTATACTTCTCTTTCTGCTAGTATGATTTCTGCTTCCTTGAGCTTTCCTGCGACCCTGTCAAGTTCATTTACTGCCTTCTGTTTCTTGTCTTCGTAAACACCTATGCCTGCTATCTCTTCGATTATCTGTCTTCTCTCTGTGGGTGTCATGTCTATTAGCTTGACTATGTCTCCCTGGAGTATGATATTATATCCATCAGGGTCTATTTTTGCTAGTGAAAGAAGTTCAAGTATCTGCATTCTGGTTCTTTTTTCATCATTGATTTTGTAGATTCCCTGGCCATTGGCCTTGACGATTCTTGTGATTTTGACCTCTTTGGCATCTGTAGGGAATAGTTTGCCTGAATTGTCAAAGTATATTGATACTTCTGCCTGACCTGACTGTTTTTTGGTTTTACCTCCGTTGTAGATTAGGTTACTGCTTTTCTCAGCTCTCATTGATTTAGCGCTTGATTTACCAAGTACAAAGCAGAGAGCATCTAATATATTGGATTTTCCGGATCCGTTAGGTCCGAGAACGCAGTTGAATTCTGGTCCGAATTCTATCTCTGTCCTTTTTGCGAAGCTCTTGAATCCGTGCATCACCAAACGGTTTATACGTGTCATTTAGTCTCTACCTTTTTTATGATATAACTCAGATACAGGCCAAGAAGGCGTTAATTTCTTTTTTCTATCTCGCAAATTCACTACCTCTTTACCTTTCAAAAATTCGAATTTAATATTTAAAGTCTTCGTTTTGTGGTGTTAAGTTAATCAAACGTTTTAGGTGGTCTATCTATGTTTTTTATGCGATTTAGGTTTATCTGCGATGCTCCACAAAAACTGGTGGTGTTTCTTGAAGTTCTCTGCAATCTTCTTGTTCTTAATCATGAATACGAGAGGTTTCTCTCCCCAGACAAACAGGTAGACCTGGTTTTCGAATATGTCCATTGCTGCAGGGGCTATGTATCCCTCTGGCATGTATCTAACTTCTGAATACTTTTCGCTTTCCCTGTCTTTTCCAAGAGTTTCCCTCACAGAGCTTTCCAGCAGTATCTTAAGCCTCTGCCTTTTATTTCCGCTCTTAAGATTAAGATTCAATAGGAATGTCCTTAATGATTTCAGCTTGTATGGTTCTTCTGAGAATCCTGTTATGTATATTGTCCCGTCGACAGGACAGTCATCAACGACTTTCTTGAACGCTGTTTTCCATCCTTCAAAACCTTCATACACTGCGGTTACAGTCTCTTCTGTTTCAGTGCTCTGAAGCTTCTGCAGTTGAGGCACTATTGACAGGATTTTCTTTTCGCGTTCCTGCTCGAGCTCAATGAACTTGCCAGGGTCTGCTGATGTGAAGTGTTTGCCGTCCTTCTGCACAGTGTAATTGACAATTCCTTTGGATATCAGGGTATTCAGTGATTCATACACCCGGCTGTTCGCGATTCCTGTCTCTTTGATTATAGGTCCTGTCGTGCTCGTGCCATTCTTGAGCAGGAATAGGTAGATTTTTGACTCATTCCGGGAAAGGCCCAATTCTTCTAATTCAGCTTCCATAAGCCCTGAAAAGACTTTCTGCTATATAATATTTTCGCATACTCTCCCGAAAAGGAGAAATCAAATATAAATCAAAATTACTACTTCTAGATAACTATTGAATTGTTTTTGGTATTGGGGGGAGAATGATGACCAACACAGATGATTTGCTGGAGTATGTATTGAAGAAAAAGGTCCAGTACGAAGTGGAGATTGCGGGCGTTGACATAACAGTCTTTCCCGAGGTATTTCCTCCAGTGACTCCTTTTTCATACGACTCGATACCTTTGGCAGAGGCAAATGATACAAGGTCTGGTGAGGTTGTGTTGGATATAGGTACAGGAACAGGTATCCATGCCATTGTATCAGCGCTCAAAGGTGCGAGAAAGGTTGTAGCGACAGACATATCACAGAAAGCCATTGATAATTGCAACTATAATGCAAACAAGTATGGTGTAAACAAAATAGTGTCGGTTAGAAAAGGGAATTTGTTCAATTCTGTCAAGAAAGACGAGAAGTTTGATCTCATCATCGCAAATATACCTTTTGTTGACCATCCTGCAGAAGAGTTTTATGAGCATTGGGTCTATGATCCTGGATACAGGGCGCACAGGGAATTATTGGGAAATGTGAAAGATTACCTTAACGATAAAGGGCGGCTTCTCATGGCATTTGCCAGCCTGGGTGATATTGGTTTCATCGAGCAGCAGATACAGAAGAATAATTTAAGGATAAAGCAGAAAGTGTTTACTGAGAAGATGGATATCGACTGGTTGGTTTACAAGATTGTGAGGGGATTGTCATGATGGGTGTGATGACAATCATACTATGGATTCTCATAACGCTTTTAGTCTCTTCTTTTTCTGCGGTGATAGGCAAGAAATACGGCGTCGAGTACCCTATAGCTATACTGGCGGTTTTGGTGGTCATATCTAATATTTTGGCGAACAAGATAGTCATGTTCGGTCCGTTCATGGTTCCTGGTGGTGTGATGGTCTTTTCGATGACATTTATGCTTACAGATATACTCTCAGAGAAGTGGGGAAAGAGTTATGCGAGGAAGGCTGTTTGGACAGGATTTTATGCTAACATTATACTTATACTGTCTCTTTTCATCGTAATGTCTTGGTCCCCTGCTCCGTTTGCTGTCGAAATATCAAACATGTTCGGCAAAGTGCTGGCTCTTACTCCAAGGATAGCTGTCGCTGGGTTGTTGACCTACCTTGTCAGTCAGAACCATGACATTTGGGCTTTCCATTTTTGGAGAAAGAAGACAAAAGGCAGGCACTTATGGTTCAGGAACAATGCATCGACAATAGTCAGCCAGCTGATTGACTCTGTACTTTTTGTGACCCTTGCGTTTTATGGTGTGTTCCCAATCCTGCCACTTATCATTGGTCAGTGGGTAGTCAAGATAATAATAGCTCTTCTTGACACTCCGTTTATGTATGGCATACTCTGGATGATGGACTTGGTCGAGCCTGTGAGAAGAAGGAGTAGATTAAGGCTGCGTTAGAAATCGCCAAGAGCTTTCTGTTGTTTCTTTATGGTGATGTTCTTGTATGTCTGCCAGCTTTTCCTGAATATTTTGGGGTACTTTAGGTAGTTATCTTCCAGGAATTTCTTTGTTATTGGGTCTGCAGGGTAACCTGAGCCTATGTTCTGGCCTACTTCTTTGCTTATCTTCACAATTTCTCTGTCGCGAGTCACTTTTGCGAGTATAGAAGCCGCGGCGACCACTATGTGATTCAGGTCTGCCTTGTGTTCAGCCACAATTTCACATTTCACATTTAATTTCTTCCGCACGTATGCTGAGTAATCTTCTATGTTGTTGCTCGGGCAGTCGAGTATGGCTTTTTCAGGTTCGAGCTTGTTTATGATCTCTGCTGTTGTGTCTGCTTCAAGCCAGTTAAGATTGGTTGCAGGGTCAGAAAGTGCCGCGTCTATGTCCTTTGGTGATAGTATGATGATCTCGTGTTTCTTGACAATACTGAGTACTTTGTCGAATAATTCTTCTCTTTTCTTAGGTGGAATCAGTTTTGAGTCTTTCACACCGAGATTCCTGAGTTTTTTCTCATCTGCTGGGTCAATGATGACTCCTGCTGTGACTAATGGACCTATAACAGGACCTCTTCCAGCCTCATCTATACCGCACAATGATACCATACCATGACATGTACGGCCTTTATTTATTAATGTTTTCCACGAAATGAACAGGAACCTGCCACGATATCAGCCAACACTGAGCTGTCAGTAATACAAAGAATCACGATGCCAGCCAACACCAAGCTGTCAGCAATGTAAAGAATCACGATGCCAGCCAACACTGAGCTGTCAGCAATGTAAAGAATCACGATGCCAGCCAGTAATACAAAGAATCACGAACTCAGCGCACAAAAAATAACTTTGTCAAAACTCCAATTCCCGAAGGGTAGTTTGATTATCGATTAGTTATATGAATTTTTAGTGGTTTTGGTGTTGGTTTTCTTAGTATTCAAATTAGATTTCTTGGTGTTAGTGTTAGTTTTCTTAGCTTCCTTTGACATCAACGTCTCAGCTTCCCCGACTTAGCATCTCTTCCCTGCCTGCGCAATAACTGCTGCCACGCTCGCAC
>JABMQF010000018.1 GCA_013203345.1 Candidatus Woesearchaeota archaeon | reverse complement strand
CCATTACTGCGCTCGCACTACTGTGTTTTTTAATGTGGTCGCCCAACTGCAATAGGTTTTTTCTGTAGGTGGTTTAGGCTCGCTAGGCGGTAATGGCAGCACAGGCAGTGTTGTGGTTGTTGGTTGTGCGGGTACAAGCAGGGTTATTGTTAATGTCGTTTGTGTTGTTGTTTTTGTTGGAATAATTCATTAATATTCTGGATATTATTTGTTTATGCGGTGTTAATTCGGTATCTGTTTGGTGGTTGTTGGAATAAATACGTGTTTTGTGTGAGATTTTTGGTTGTGATTTCTTCATCATTATAATATTAAGATGCGTATATATTGTTGTGATATGAAAGAGAAAACGCTTCTTATTATTTCTCTGGTGATTGGGATAGTTGGAATAATAATTCTATATATCATTTCATCTGGCTTGACTTATTCTGGAAATGATAATACTTCTATTCAGTCTGTTAGCGATGATTTATTGTCGGGCGTTGTTTTGGGTGTATCGCAGTATAACACTACCACTTTTCTTCGTATGGAACAGTGTGAGATTGTCAGCATAACTGTTTTTGGAAACACACCTGATGTTAAGATAGGTGATTTTGTCCAAGTTCGTGGAAGAGAAGATTCTGAAGATAGGGTTATAGCAGATGAGATCAGAGTTATTTGATATCATAATATGTGTAAAATAGTGTCTGATATTGTGATTGTTGTGGTCAGACAATCGTAAAGTTTATAAAACATGACTGTGTGGGTACTTAAATACTATATTTAAGTGTCCTATTCATTATTCAAGACACAAAAATGAGGGTGATCAAATGAAGATTAAATATATTGCAGTATTGATTACGATAACGCTCCTACTTCTTTTAGCTGTAGGATGTGGCAAGAAGGAAGCTCCAGCAGAGCCAGTACCTGCTCCTGCACCTGCTCCTGCTCCTGCTCCTGCTCCTGTAGAGCCTGCAGTTGTTGAAGAGGTTGTTGAAGATGTAGGTGGTGATGTCATCCTTGAAGAAGGTGGCGATATAACTGTAGCAGCTATTGAAGAGAAAGAGACAACAGGACTCGCAGCTGACTTGACATCTAATGGTGGCGCTTTTACGCAGGCAGGATGTGAACTCAGGGAAGTTGACGGAAAAGAAGTCAGGGTCATCTCAGTTAAGATCACAAACATCGAAGATGATGAATGGGTGATCTATGGTAAGGAGAACCCAAAAGGCAAGGTAAGAATTGGCAACAGAGGAGTAGTCGATATCGAACCTGGCTGTGAAATGACTATAATTGCACCTGGCGAATCCACAATTTGTAATGACGTAACTGTCGGAGCAGCAATCGCAGGCGAGAACAGAGTAACAGTAAATACTCCTGGTCAGCAGTTTGCTAGAGTAGTAGAGTGTCCATAACGGCGCTTTAATTTTTTAATTTTATTTTAATTTCTTTTTTTTGAAATGCTTAATTCTACATGAACGCACCCCAACCACAGCGCTCGCTGTCCTACTTCAAGTCAATGTTCAAAGCCAACAGCCTATCTTGTTTTGTTTGGGGTATTAGCTCGCTAGGCGGTGGTTGCGGCGCTGAACATTTACCAACTTCTTAACAGCTTCACCTGAGAAAGTATTGTCTTTACTTCTGATAATCCTGACATGGATATCTCCTGTAGTCTTGTTACATCCGAGAACAGATATCACTCTATTTTCTGCAACAGCAAGAATCTCGTTTCGCATCCTGCCTGGCAGAACAATATTTGCCTTTACAATATCCCCTTTATGGAAAGGACTGTCCATCTTTGTTGTTGAGCAAATTGTGTGGGAATCAGCTTTCAGGTTAACTTTTGTCTCTTCCTGCCACTTGTCGAGCTGTGTGTAGAAACTTTCCCAGTCGACCTGCCTTGCTATCTTCCTGCCTTTTTTATGTACGAGATAATTCTGGATTCCAATCCTTGCACCAATCTTTCCTGAGAATTTGATAAGTTCATGAATCTGATCATCATTAATCTGTTTTATCCAGACAGGCGCTATAATCAGACTTACATGTTTTTTTTCTGCAATGTACTGTGCCATTTCAAGTACGTGAGCCAAGTCGTATGATTCAGAACCTGCCAGATCCTTTGCCTGTTCGACATCCATTGTGTTTATAGAAAGATTCACCTGGTCAAGACCTGCAGATACGAGTTCATCAACAAGTTTTCTTGAAAGAAGAGTTCCATTTGTTATGATGGATATTGTTTTGATATGATTTATTGACCTAAGTCCTTTTACAAGATCGATAATTCCAGCGTAAAGAAGAGGTTCTCCATGCGGATTGATGAAAACATCTATATCATCATTTTCATTGTTTTTGTTCTTTTGCTTGAACTCCACCAGTCTGCGAGTCTCATCAACAAGATAATCTGCCTCAACAACAAAATCATTCCGTTTTGAAGATATTCCTGCGTCAACAGAGCAGAACTTACAATCTATACTGCAGCCAGTGATGGGCTTGATCTCAATCATATTAGTGCCCCTATCAACAATACCAAAGTAAAGTGTGCCAAAGACAGGGATACCTGAATTACTATGGATGTAATGTGCAGGATTGCCTGTTATCCTGTTTTTCAGAGAGCTTAATGCCTTGCCAAGCAGAGGCATGAACTTATTTGCGAACTTTTTATCTGTAATACCAGGGAAGTCAATCATTTGTTTTCCTATTTTGAAAACTCCTATGGCCTCAAGATCTTCTTTTGCTATGCTTGAGTCAAAGATTCTCAAAAGGGTAACCCTGACAGAATCTTCAGTTTCTTCAAAGGATATGTCCTGGAATTCAATCTTTGCCATGGTGTTTGGGGTGGCGGGAGGTTTTATTAAGATATCTGTGATGAGCTTTAATAACTAAGAGATAATTATAAAAGCAAATTCGTTTTTCAATAGTTAGGGGGTTTTTATGGAAGAAAAAGATGTGGTAATCACTTATGAAACCTTATACGAGATGCTCAGGATAGAGAAGAATCGTGAAGACCTTCAGAAGCTTGATACTAATTTCTTTAACAATGTAAGAGTATACATGCGTGAAAAAAGGACTAATTTTGAATCTACAGAAAGTCAGAGCCTTATATTCGAGCCAGATGACAAGGAGCGCGTTAGGCTTGAATTAGAGAATACAAAGAAAATACTCAAAAATCTTTATGACAAAAGAGAGCGTAAGATAATGACGATATCGCTTAACAAGGCAAAATCAGGTGTTGTTCTTGCGAATACAGCAAATATGCTCCCAAGCGAAAAACTATTGTTTGCAGCGGTCAATACAACACTTGGTGAGTTCAGAAAGAATATACTATACAAGCTTGCCTGCGGAGATAATCCTGATATAAGCAAATTACCTGAAAATGTGATCACCCAGTTGAATTGCCGTTTTGAGAATGGTACTGTTGACCATATAGATGATGAAGGGGCTGAAACCGGCCAGGATGCTTTAAAACAAGGGTTTGATGACCCGAATAATTCTCAAACCGATGGTATTGGTGATTTGCAGCAATCAATTGGTGAAGATGAAACTGGAGGTATGCGCTTTAAGCAGGCTGACGAATCGAAAGAATTAAAAACAACCCGAAATTTTAGTGAATCTGGCGGCAAGCTCGAAAAGGTCGTGTTTTTGACCTCTATTGGTGAAGTAGTGGGTCCTGACCTTAAAATATATGGTCCATATGATAAAGGGTCGATTGAATCCCTCCCTGAGGAGCTTGTTCGTGTCTTGCTGGAAAAAAGGCAGGCAGAAAGGGCCCAAATTTGAAAAGAAGCAATATCCTGCTTTTAAATTCAAAGGTGTTTTATAAATGAAACTCCCTAAGCTAACAAAACGATTGTGTCCGTATTGCAGAAAGCATACAGAGCACAAGATTACGCAAGCTAAGCGAAGAACGCCTAATACTACAAAGCCTATGTCATATGGTAGTAAGAAGAGGGCGCGAAGAAGGGGTCTCGCAAGAGGTTTCGGAAGTCTTGGCAGGTACAGCAAGAAAGCTATATCAGCATTCAAGATGACTGGTAAAAAAATCACAAAGAAGACTGATTTAAGGTATGAGTGTAAAGAGTGCAAGAAGATGCACACTCAGAAAAAAGGCTTTAGATCCAAAAAAATTGAATTTGAGTAAAGGTGCAAAATGAAGAAGGTATTTCGAGAGCCAACAAGCAAATTTATCAAAATACGATGCCCAAAGTGCAAGAACGAACAGATTATGTTCGGCAAGACATCCACTAAAGTTCGGTGTCTGGTCTGCGACAAACCCCTTGCTGGAAGCACAGGCGGTAAGTCAAGAGTTAAGGCAAGGATTCTTGAGGTGCTTGAGTAAGTATGGTCAAGAAAAATAAAGGTCTTCCTGAAGAGTCTGACCTAGTTCTTTGTAATGTAACTAAAATATATCCGCATTGTGTGTTCGCAAACCTTGATGAGTATGAGAACAAGCAAGGTATGATTCATATTTCTGAGATCTCACCGGGCAGAATAAGGAATATACAGGATTATGTAAAGATTGGCAAAAAAATTATCTGCAAGGTCTTAAGCATAAATCAAGAAAGAGGACATATAGACTTATCTCTTAGAAGAGTCAGCGAAGGACAGAAGAGAGAAAAAGCTGAAGAGATAAAGAGACAACAGAAAGCAGAGAAAATAATAGAATTTGTCGCAGACAAGCTCAAGACTGACAAACAGGAATTTTATGATGTTGTAGAAAGCAAGGTGTTGACTGAGTATGATACACTACACGATGCGTTTGAGGATTTTATTGTTGATGATACTGTTCTAAAGAAACTTAAATTTGAACCAAAGATTTACGAATTACTCGCAGAAACTATACGACAGAGGATAAAACCGCCTGAGGTATCTATAGAAGGAGAGGTTCGCATGCGAAGCTATGGTCCGGAAGGTGTTGATCTGATAAAGAAGATACTCGTCGATGGTGCAAAAACTGACGAGGTTGTTATTATAAGATATAAAGGAGGCGGAACATATTCAATCAGTGTCACGTATGACAATTACAAAGATGCTGAAAGGATAATGAAGACCGCAGTTGACCTGATGGAAGAAGAATCGAACAAAAGCAAGTGTGAATTTTCTTTCCAAAGGTTAGAGAAAAAACAGTCCAAGAAGGCTGCAGCCTGAAAATGGCACTACACATTCTTAAATGTCTTGAGTGCGGCGATTATTCGCTGCAGGAAAAATGCCCAAAGTGTGGCGGAAAATCTGTACAGCCATTGCCTGCCAAATATTCTCCAGAAGATCAATATGGGAAGTATAGACGGGAAGCAAAAAGAGAATCTCTTAAACAGGATGGTCTTTTAAAATGAGCTGGAAATTTGAGCTTGTTCCAAAAAAAGAACCAAAGATCGACGGAGTGATACTTGTGGTCGGTCTTCCAGGCATAGGCAATGTGGGTAAGATTGCTGCAGACTTTATAATTGATGAGACTGGTGCCAAACCTCTATATGACATAATATCTTATGAGATGCCTAATTCAGTTTTTGTCAATGATAACAATCTAGTTGAGCTACCTACAATAGAGATGTACTACAAGAAGCGAAAAAACAAAAGTGATCTGCTTATACTTACAGGAGATGTTCAGCCTGCAGAGGAGAGCAGCTCATATGAGTTCTGTGAAAAAGTTCTTGATGTGGTGGATAAGATGGGTGTTGAGCTCGTTGTGACGCTGGGCGGTATTGGGCTTGCAGAGGTTCCTAAAAAACCACAGGTCTTCTGCACAGGAAATTCCAAACAGGTTATCAAGGAATTTCGGAAGAATCTAAAACTTAATGATAAGCTATATGGTATTGTCGGACCTATAATAGGTGTCAGTGGACTCATGGTGGGGATTGCTGGAAGACGTGATATACCTGCAGTGTGCTTGCTGTCAGAGACACTGGGACATCCTGCATATCTTGGTATTAAGGGAGCGCGCGAGATAGTTAAAACTCTTAATAAGAAGATAGGACTGAACATAAAGATAAGTGACCTTGACAAAGAGATAGAAGAGATTGAAGGAGAAGTTCTAAACAGAACACAAGAGATGGGCAAACTCTCAAAAAAATCATCACTGAATAAATTACGTAGAATGCAGAAAGAAATGAATTATATTGGGTAGATATTTGGTTTTTTGATACGTTTTCTTATTTTTAGTATATTTTATTATTTACATATTATGTTGTTCTTTTTTTGTAAGAACCAAAACATTTAAATATCATAGTTACAAATAGTTATTCTAAGTTACAAAATGTAACAAAGTATGGATATGCAACAAATTATGCGTGTGCAACAAATTATGTATTTGTAACAAACTTATCTAATTAGGAGACACTAACATGGGAGTTGTGAGGATTGATGATGCGCTTGACAAGCAGATAGAGAGATTTCTGAAAAAACCTGAGAATAAGTACAAATATCCTTCTAAGACTGCGTTTTTGAATATTATGATACATGAGAATCTTATGAAAGAGGTGAAGAAATGAAAACAGATTATATTATACGGAAATTACGTGCGCGTGAGATACTTGATTCAAGGGGTAATCCTACAGTTGAAGTTGATCTTTTCACAAAGTCGCACACTGCACGAGCTGCAGTACCATCGGGTGCAAGTACTGGAATACATGAAGCAATGGAGCTGCGTGACGGGGGACCGCGATATGGTGGTAAAGGTGTACGAAAAGCAGTCAACAATGCTAATACAAAGATATCAAAACTTGTAAATGGTATGGATTGTAGAAAGCAGAAATCACTTGATAATGCAATGATTAAGCTTGATGGAACTTACAACAAAGCAGGACTTGGAGCCAATGCTATACTGGGAGTCAGCCTTGCTGCAGCAAGACTTGCTTCAATCACAAAGAACAAACCATTGTACTCAGTTCTTGGCAAGGAAACTCTAATGCCTGTGCCTTGCATGAACATAATAAATGGAGGTAAGCACGCAGACAATAAACTACCGTTCCAGGAATTCATGATATGCCCGAGAGGAAGAACATTCGCAGATTCTCTTAGAATAGGTGCAGAGACATATCAGGTGCTGAAAAAAGAGATAGGAAAGAAATACGGCAAGGACAGTACAAACGTCGGTGATGAAGGTGGATTCGCGCCTAACATCAAGAAGGTCGAGGATGCGCTGAAAATAGTTACGCTTGCGATACGCAAGGCAGGATATGAAGGTATGGTAAAAATAGCTATAGATGCTGCAAGCTCAGAGTTTTACAGTGCAAAGAAAAAACAATACTATGTTGATGGAAAATGGATGAGTGGGGAAGTATTGACAAAATTGTATGAACGGATAATGGATGGATACCCTGTATTTTCTATAGAAGATCCATTTGATCAGGATGATTTCGCACCATATCCAGAACTGACAAAGCAGGCAAAGAAGAGGAAAGTGCAGATAGTCGGAGATGATCTTCTTGTAACTAATCCTGACCGGATAAAGTTGGGCTTGGAGCAGAAGCTCTGCAATGCACTACTGCTCAAAGTCAACCAGATAGGATCTTTAACAGAAGCAAAGATGGCAGCTAAGCTTGCGATGGATAATGGCTGGAAAGTAATGGTCAGCCACCGCAGTGGTGAGACAACAGACTCTTTCATAGCAGACCTTGTGGTTGGCCTTGGAACAGGACAGATAAAGTCAGGAGCGCCATGCAGAAGTGAGAGGCTTGCTAAGTATAATCAATTATTGCGGATAGAGGAAGAACTGGGATACAAGGCAAAGATGTCTCGATTATAACATAAGGTAAACAATTATGGTAGACAAAGAGATAGATGACTACGTGAAGGTCCAGAAGAATCTGGGTGTAAGTGATGAATCAATACGCAAATCGCTGATTGACGCGGGCTATTTGGAGGAATCTTTCAAGCACATACTTGCCCGACATTCTAAGAGACCAAGTCTGCGACGAGAATTTGAAATCAACATCAAACACGTACTTTATTTGAACCTTGTAATAGTTATTGTTTTTGGCAGTATAGTTGCGTACATGACATATGATTACAACAACAAGATTGCATTGTTTGATGAAGAGAGTGAAAAAATTGTAGGAGTGCTGCATGACCAGGTATCTATGCAAAGTCAGTCAATACGTGCAGAAGTTGCTATGCTTGAATCAGAATTAAGCGATGAATTAGATACAATAAAAACTAAGATAGAAGATATTGATACCAGCGTGAGCCATGAGATACAGACAGTCCATTTTGAGTCCCTTAGCCGTGATTCAAAGCTCTCAGAATCTATACAGCAGTCAAGCAACCGAAGCTTGACTTCTTTATCCTCTTTTGGACAGGAGCTTGATTCCTTCAGGGAAAGCTCAGTTGATTTCAGTAAAGTGATACCGGATGCAATAAAAGCCGTCGTGACTCTTGGGATAAAAGGTACGGGGTATTATAGTACAGTGGGAAGTGGTGTGATTATTGATTCCCACGGTTATATTGTGACTAATTATCATGTTGTTGATGAGCTCTCGGATATCATGATCAAAACACATGATGGTACAGAATACTCTGCAGATATTATAGGGAAAAATGCAGAATGGGATGTGGCTGTAGTAAAGCTTAGAACAGAAAAGTCAAATTTTGATTATCTTGAATGGGCAGATTCAGAAGATATCGTGGTGGGAGATCATGTCATAGCAGTAGGGAATCCTGTTGGGTTTGAATCAACTGTTACAGAAGGTATAATCAGCAACACGGAGCGCAGAATAACAGGTAACTCAGATATAGAATATATACAGTCTGATGTTGCGCTCAACGCAGGTAATAGTGGCGGGCCACTAATAGATAAGAATGGCGGTGTCGTCGGCATAAACACGCTTAAGTATGCGGGAACAGGATATGAAGGTCTCAGCTTCGCATTGAGATCGAATGATGTACAGGGTCTCGTGTACAACATACTGCTGGAGGAATAGAATGCATAAATCAAAAAACAAGGCAATGCTCATCATACTTGATGGCTGGGGAATACGAAAATCGCGCAAAAATAATGCTATAATGATCGCTGCTACTCCGAACTTTGACAGGTTCTGGAAAGAAAATCCTCATACTACACTTCATGCATCAGAAGGACATGTTGGACTACCTGCAGGATTCATAGGTAATTCAGAAGTAGGGCATATGAATATTGGTGCAGGAAGGAAAGTGCCGCAGGAGCTTGCAAAATTGAACAAAGCAATCCGAGACAAGACATTCTTTAGCAACAATGTTCTGCTTACTGCGATGGGAAAATCGAAAATGAAATCTTCATCACTTCACATAATGGGCCTTCTCAGTGATGGAGGTGTCCATTCGCACATCAATCACCTGTTTGCAATCCTCAAGATGGCAAAGATGAACAAAGTGCCACGTGTTTATTTACACTGTTTTTTGGATGGACGTGACAAACCACCAAAAAGTGCAGGTATGTACATACGGATGCTGGAAAATGAGTGCAGAAAACTTGGTATCGGCGAGATAGTGACAATAATGGGTAGGTTCTATGCGATGGATAGGGATAATAGGTGGAACCGAGAACACAAAGCATATGATGCGATGGTCAATGCGAAAGGGAGAAAGTATGGCTCTGCGCTCGAGGCATTGAAGGATGCGTATAATCATGGTGAGACAGATGAGTTTGTGAAACCCTCAATAATACTTTCAAGCAAAGATGAACAACACAATGTCAAGGAAAATGACTCTATAATATTTTTTAACTTCCGAGAAGATCGTGCAAGAGAGATAACAAGAGCATTTGTCCAGGGCAAGTTCAGGAATTTCAAAAGAAGAAAAATACTGAATCTTTATTTTGCGTGTCTGACACAGTATGACCATGCAATAAATGCGCCTGTCGCGTTCATTCCAGAGATACCCCCTATGGTTCTCGGCCCTGTTCTTTCCAAGATGAATATAAGACAGCTACGGATAGCAGAAACTGAGAAGTTTGCTCATGTGACTTACTTTTTCAATGGAGGTAAGGAAGGTCCATATCCTAAGGAGGAAAGGATATTGATACCAAGCCCTCGAGTGAAGACATATGACACGACACCTGCAATGTCTGCCAATAAGATAACAACAGATGTTGTCAAGAGTATAGGTAGTGGGAAGTATGGTGTGATTGTTCTTAACTTTGCAAATGCAGATATGGTCGGGCATACAGGAGAACTTGAACCGACTGTCAAAGCAGTCGAGTGCGTCGACAGATGTCTGGGAAAAGTTGTTGGTTCTGCGCGGAAGAATGGTTATGATGTTATTGTTACTGCAGATCATGGCAATGCAGAAGAGATGGCGGGCAGGCATCGCACGAGTCATACATTGAACAAGGTGCCATTCATCATATTGTCTGATGAGCGTTATAAGATTGTTGAGAGGAAGAACAATAGCATAGCTAATATGTCTCCGACAGTGCTTCGGTTGATGGGGATTAAATCGCCTGATGTGTATGCTGGGTCGTTGGTGAGGTAGGTATTAGAATCAATAGAGAAAAATATTGTACGCCACGGGCGGGAGATCCACGATCAAAGGGGCTAAACCGATTTGAACCCGCATAAATCTCGGTAAAGACTTGCCAGGTTTTCAGCCTGGCGCAATACCAAATTATGCGACCGTGGCTTTGTACAATACGGCTAATATGAAATCCTTGTGATTCTGAGGATTATCAGAATTACTTTTCCTGTTCTTATTAGGCGGTCTATGTTGTATGCTATGACTCTTGTTAGGATTTCTACTCTTTGGAGCTTGTCTGTTCT
>JABMQF010000017.1 GCA_013203345.1 Candidatus Woesearchaeota archaeon | reverse complement strand
TAGGAAAATCTTTCTGTTCTGCCAAAAAACACAAAAGTGTATCAGAATCAATAGTCTAAACCATGAAATCAAGGTGCTAAAAGCTGAAATTCAAGCAAAAACACGTTTTTCTGCTACAGTGCCATGCTTCCCCCCACATACCACACAAAACCCCCCACATTTATATATCAGAATACCCAATATCCCTTCTATGTTCAGAAAGACCCTTCCCTGGCTATTCATCTTTGTATTCTTAAGCAGTATTGTCTGTGCGCATGACATTGACCTTTACCTGCTGGACTTGAATGAGAAGATAGAGATAACAAATGCCCTTGTGGAGGTAAGATCCGAGCATGCTAACAAGACCCAGTTCCTAAGGGGTGGATCAAGATTAGACCTTGATCTCAAAACAGGCAAACACAGTCTGGAAATAATAGCTGACTATGTTCAGACAGAGGGTAAGGATTATTTCCTGAAGCATAAGCTGTCTGTAGAAGGGGAAGTATCAGAACACATCTTTCTTTTCCCTGTCGGATCCTTGAGAGGTGTAGTGAAAGACCGGACAGGTAATATTGTCGCAGGTGCTGTGTTAAAGTTAGAATGCTCGACTGATATAGGAAGTGAATCACCCCAAAAAGCTGATGAGATAGGTTCGTTCTATGTTGAGACCATTCCTGCAGGACCGTGCAGGATATATGCGTCGCATGAGAACAAAGTAGGTTTTGTTGACATTGAGGTAACGCGAGGAAACCTCTACAATGTAGATATAGTGCTTCCTATAAACAACTACACCCAATACATAATTGCAGGGATTATTTTCATACTTATCATTATCATAATACTATTATCAGTACATATCAAAAACCTGAAGACTGCCCTTAAGACACCTGGAAAAAAGGTGATGAAAGGCAGGTACGCAGATGTACTTCACACTTTAAGCGCCAAAGAGAAGAATATCGTTGAGTTCCTTATGCAGACTGGCGGGAAGAACAGTCAGGCGCATATACGGCACAACACAGGCATACCCAGAACAAGCCTTTCCAGATGTCTCAAGACTCTTGAGCAAAAGAACATAATTTCTATAGAAGAAGTCGGAAAGACAAGGAAGATAATCCTCACTCCCTGGTTTCTTGGAAGGGGATGATTTGGGCAGAAATTAAGCCTTTGTCCCCTAAAATAAGCTTTTTTTAGCGTTTTCTCAAAGCCTGTCCCGGCATTGTATAAAGTATTTGACCAGACATATATTAGCCTATGAAACAAATTTCGGAGGCTGATATGATGATTTCGATAATACTGCCAGCATACAATGAAGAGAAAAGGATAGGAATTACTTTACCTAAGATTATACACTACTGCAAAACAAGGTTCGATGAATATGAGATAATTGTAGTGGATGATGGTTCAAAAGATCACACAAAGAATCTAGTCAAGAAGTACAGCAAGGACAGGGTCAGGCTGCTCTGTAACAAGGTCAACAGGGGTAAAGGATATTCAGTAAAGAAAGGAATCAACAATGCAAAAGGTTCGCTTGTTCTTTTCTCAGATAGTGACTTGGCCACACCTATAGAGGAATTGAACAAGTTCATGAGATATATAGTTGAAGGACTTGATGTTGTTATAGCATCCCGGAATCTGAAAGCATCCAACATAGTAGTCAAACAGCCTTTTCACAGGCAGGTAATAGGTAAAACATTTCCTTTGTTAGTAAATCTTATCGCACTGAGAGGATTCAAAGATACACAATGCGGGTTTAAATTATTCAGAACAGATGTTGCAAGGAAAATTGTCAGGTTCCAGACATTTGACAGATTCTCTTTTGATGTAGAGATTCTTTTTATCGCTAAAAAGATGGGCTGCAAAATAAAAGAAGCTCCTGTAAAGTGGATAGACCAGAAGGGCAGCACAGTCAGCACTGTAAAGGATTCAATATCCATGCTCCTTGATCTGTTCAGGTTAAGGTTCAATGATGTCAAAGGAAGATATGAGGTGGACTGACAATGCCTGCAAAGATACCTATCATATTGCTTGTGGCTTTCTGCGCCTTGCTTGGAGCTACAGGACAGATATTTTTCAAGTTAGGTTCCAAGACATTAAGTCTTGACCTGTTGGCTTTGGCGACAAACTGGAAACTGCTGTTAGGATTGGTCTTTTACGGAATTGCCACGATTCTTTTTGTGCTGGCACTAAAGCATGGCAATCTTTCGATTCTATACCCTATAATCGCGACAAGTTATGTTTGGGTTACCATCTTCTCGTCAATTTTTTTGAAAGAGGCATTTCCCGCGTTCAAATGGATAGGGATATTGTCGATTTTAGTAGGAGTTTTCATAATCGTGAGGTAAGATGAAGAAAAAGAACAAAAGACCAGAGAAACATAATCATGCGAGATTATTGTTTTATGCAAGTCTGCTCATTATTTTTGTATTGGCATTCATCATCAGGGTAGTGCCTTTGCAGACTGCGCATTGGTGGGATGAGACAGTCTATCTTCAGAATGCAGAGGTCATTTATTCTGGAGCAGATAATTATGATGAATTAAATTTCAGACCTCCTCTGTTATCAGTGATATTTGCCATTGCATTCCTCATCAAACACCATGTTTTCACAGCAAGTATTGTTGTGGCTCTGCTTGCAACACTGGCTCCAATCTTCACATTTCTGATTGGAAGAGAATTATATGGCAGAAAAACAGGTCTGATAGCAGGAATCATGATGGCCTTCACTCCATTTATCGTGGAGAATTCAAGGTTTATCATGACAGACGTTACTTCTTTGAGTTTTATCTGTATGGGTGTGTATTTTTTGATAATAGGGAGTAAATCAAAAGAAAATTACCAATTCATTCTATCGGGTTTATTTTTCTCCTTTGCTGTATTGACAAGGTTCACATCATTGATTATCCTGTTCATAATCCCTGTATATTTCTTGGTCCAGAAGATAAGATGGAAGGATGCGCTGCCTATTGGAATTGGATTTGGGTTTGGGATTGTGCCTTATCTGGTCTGGTCTCAGATCACGCAGGGAAATTTCTTGAAGCCATTTATTGTGGCTCAATGGATGGTGACTGGCGCAAACACCACTATGTTCTTTTATTTTAGCAATTTTCTTAAGGCATATTCTTTTGTAGTGTTGTTTGGATTGATAATTTGGGCCATCTCAACTCTTCTGTTATTTAGGGTAAGTACATTGAAGAAAAGTCGGAAACTCATTATAGCGACCAGGATAAGACTCAAAAAGCATCTGGACAAGGTTGATCTTGTTTTTTTGATATGGGTCTTGGTATTTCTGGCATATATGACATTCCTGGTGGCGCATAAGGAGCTGAGATACATCTTGCCGATAGCTTTGCCTGTGATCATTCTTTCCGCAAGAGGTATTTCATATATTACAGGATTTAATAATAAGACAGTAAGACATATTGCCTTGATTTTGGTAATCCTTTTAGGTATCGGTTCCTTTGCACCGAGTTTCTCGACTTTATCACAGCCTCTGGTAAATACATACCAGTCAGAAGAGATGCTAGCTTCGAAATTCATCAGGGAGAATTATTCTGAAGATTCTGTTATCCATACCAACCACAATTACCCTGTGTTTGCGTATTATACAAAAATGAAGATATTGAAACTCGAGGAACGAGACAATACATTCTACACAGTATTCCCTGGCAATATGGAAGAGGATGGTCTTCTGATAATATACAATGGAACAAAACACCCTACAAAAGAGTGGGTCGACAACAATCGCCATTTCAGGTTTGTAAAGGAATTTCAGAACATCGTGATATACGAGTACAATCGAAGATGAGGGAACAAAGAAGATGAAAACCAAACAACATAGAAAGAAGAAAGCGCATCACAAGAAAAGACATAAAGGCCATCACCGCCTCAAAATAGCGTGCTTCATCTCAGCCCTTGGATTCATAATCCTCACATCCATCATCACATACTTGGTGTGGCCGTTTGACTATACATTGACAATCACTAACTCAAGGGAAGCATCCATCATAGCAGACATCACTGTGCTGGATGATGAAGGTGGCGTGATGTTTGAAGGAAACAGGCACGTACTTGAGACAAGGCTCTGGAAAGGAGAGTATACAGTTATCATCAATTCCACAGGATATGACGTCGAGAGGTTCAAGCTCGTGAACAGGATAGGCTTCAAGCTCCATAGAGACATCAATGAGACAAGCGTGATGGAACCGAGGAACATCAGCCTCACCCAATTCAGCTTCTTTGACCCTACAACATCTCTTGAACTTGGACCGACGATAAAGATAACAGGAAAGAACATCTTGGGTGACCATGTAGATAAGGAACACCCTTCTAACAGTACTGTGATGTATGGGGACTATGTCGTCCATGCTTACAATGATTTCTTTGAAGCAAACCTTCAGATGATAGGTGACACACTTCTGCAGAATGGCACAGCAGCGAGGAAGATAGTGTTGCAGCCCAATGAAAAGTTCATGATTCTCTCACCTGATGAAGCTGATAACACTATGAATTTCCTGGCAGACTTCATCGATTTGTCACAGAGAAAACTGCTTGATGAAGAGGATGCAGGCCTCCCTAAACAATTCTATCTCTACAAAAAAGACAAGGTCATTTCCCTCGGAAAGATGCTGTTCCTGTTCTGTGAAACACAGGCTTACAATGAGATAGGAATAACTCCTGACGCTTATTTCATACCAAAAGAGCACAATTACTGGACAATAGATTCAGTCCCGTCGATAAAAGGCTGCTATGAAAAGGCACTGATAGGTGCAATACCTAAGAATATTGGAGAGAACCACCTGCAGAAAGAACTGGCCAGGAAACTTCTCGGAAAAGAGGAAGCAGTCAAACACAATCTTCCAGATATGAACACTGAAATACGCGGTCCTGATGTTGCATTCACCTTTGACATTGAATCAGGAAGATATGTCTTTGATGACAACGGATTCGCAATTTCTCCATGTGAGTCAGCAGACTATTCCCGGGGACTGTCTGATGATGAGCTTGTCTGCGATATGCCTGAATTTGTCGCGTGGATGAGCCCTCTGAAAGGCCCAGCATCTTATACAGGATATAGCTACCCACACATCTCAGGTATTGTAGGGTACAAACAGATAATTGACTACCCTGCGAGGTATGGTATTCCTGTCACGAATTATTATGTCAAGAAAGACTTGCTGGCCTATGAAGAGTTGAGTCCTGAACTCGTCGAAAAGACAAGGGACCTGGTCAACAAAGGTCTGGTAGAGGTCGGATCACACACTCGATACCACACGCATGTCGGAATGGTAGATGAGTATACTGCGCGAAGGGAGATGAGGCTGTCAAGAGAATTTCTCGCAGGCCATTTCAACACTTCTGTTGTAGGTTTCAGGGCGCCATACAATGCGATAATGAGTAGTGAATCACGACATGCAAAAGCACTGGGCATTGCAGGTTATGAATACTTCTCACAATTCGGAGAGTTCAACGGCGAAGTGTATGGGACAGGTGTGGAGCACAAGCAATGGAATTCTGACTGGAGATACATGTCAGACATCGAGCCTGCAGTGATGAGGGAGATGGTATATTCCAAGCCCTACATAATCACATTGGACCACCCATGGAACATGGCGTATGATGAAGGAGATTACCTGGTAGAGAATCCGTCTCTGCTGGACTGGCACAGGGCAAATGTTTTGACTGCGATATCCAACACAGGAATCATTGTGAAGGCAAAGGATCTGGATATGAATGATGACGGGGGTGATTAGGATGGATAAGAAAATGAACAAGAACATTATTGTCGGATTGATCATTGTGTTTTTTGTGGCTGGCTGCGCCAATTTGAGCCCCGCCCCCAGAGTCGATGCTAGGCAGGAGCTGAAAGAGGAATTGGTTGGCGCGGAGCCGCCAGTGCACTATGGCATCCACATGCGCACAGAGATAAGTTACAAAGGATATTACGAGACAGATAGTCTCCTGGAGATTGAAAATGGAAGGGTTGCATGGCAGAATGTGGAGAGCTTTTCCCAGGGAAGGGGTGCTGATTGGAATTATAAATATCAGATAGCGACACCTGACAGAAACAATTGCACTTCATATGATTATTGGTATGATTATCTTTCCCATACAGGACGGCTTCTCAAGCATGTGTGCGAGTATGTTGCACATGATGAGAGGCTGCTGACAATGGAGGATCTGAGTGGGCGGGTTCTTCAGGAACTTTCAGGCATATACCCTGAATACAGCACGAAAGATGAGATTGCCTGGAAGAACATCACAAGAAAAGAGGACTGCTTTGAAAGCTCATATAGGAAGTATGCAAAGGGTAGTGCATACCAGGAGATCTGTTTCAGGGATGGCATGATAATAAGTTTTGATGAAAATTTGACTTATTATTACGGGATGCCTAATAGGCCTGAAAAGTTTTCCTGGCGCATGATTGGACTTCCTTTGGAACCGATGGAAGTTGGGCAGGCCAGATATGCACAGTTCAATCCAGATGACGCTGTTGAGGTTTCTCGTCCACGCCAGTATAACTCATCTGCATAGGGCTAAATCTTTTGAATGGGATTATTAGTTAATTAGGGTGCAACTCTCACAGGGGGGCTTGTTTTAATCCTCTTTTTCCCAAAATTCCTCCTTGTGTGGTGAATAGGGTATTTAAGGCGGTATTTAGATAGTTATTCACCAAAACCGACACATTTATATATTATTGTATATATATACTAAAATGTATAACTATTGTGGGGGGTATTATGGATGATTTTGATTTTAGTTCAATATGGGTGAAGTATGGGCTGAAAGAAACTCCCTTCTCTACAGCACCTTTACGTCTCTTTGGGACCTTACCAATAGAGAAAGTGTTTGCTGATAGAGAAGATGATCTGAAGGTGTTAGGCAAAAGAATAAATTCTGCTAATTCTACAAGATCGATAATAGTGGGAGAACCTGGTGTTGGAAAAACATCATTTGGCAATTACCTTCGTTGGCTCTTATGTATTAAAAAAAAAACAGATAAGAAATACATCACCCCTCCAATAGAAATAAAATTGCAAAATGATTGGAATGCAAAACAGTTTCTTCGCTCAACTTTGGCAGCCATATACAATGGCAGTAAGATTTTCGATTGGGATGAAAAAGGCATTAAAATCAAAGCCATGGCAGAACTGAAATCTTTGCTCAAAGCTTCAAAACAAAAATCGGGTGGAGGCAATATTCAAGTGTTGGGTTCCGGGGGAGGAGTGAGTTATGGTGAATCCTTAAGTCTACCTCAAGATATTGCTATTGAGGTATTAGAAGACTTATTCCTGAAAATTTTCCGAGAATTAAGAGAGCAAAATCTGAGTTTGATACTCCAATACAATAATATTGAGAATATGGATGCTGAGTCTTTGTCAAATCTATTGAAAAGTGTTCGCGATTTTATTCAGATTGATGGTCTCCATACTTTATTCTCAGGTTCTGCTGAATCAATATCTGCTTTTGAAATACACCCTCAGGTCAGGTCTGTGTTTAGCGATCCCATCGTTTTGGAACCGTTATCTGCTGAACAAGTAATATCTGTTCTTGAAAAAAGATGTGAAGCTCTTAAAGTTACTGATGGTAATTATATTCGGCCATTCAAAAACGAATCAGTAATATTTTTACATAAGATGCTTAATGGAAATATACGTTTTATATTTAAATTATTGGACGATGTAACCACTCGTATGCAATCTGCAGCACCTTGTAAGATAACAGTAGAAGACATACAATATTACGGATCCCAAAAATCGAAAGAGTATGTGGCTAATCTTACACCAAATGAGAAAAAAGTTCTGTTTGCTTTGTTCGACAAAGGAGAGTTATCGCTCACGGAATTATCTGACGAAACAAAGATTGCTCAATCCAATCTAAGTACAAACGAAATAAAATCTCTTAAAGCTAAAGGGTATGTGGCCACTTATAAAAACCCATCAAATCGACGCTTTACTATGGTAAAACTATCTCAAAGTACTCGACTGATAGTGAGCTTTGTGCCAAAAGAACTGAAATAACTTGGTCCTTTTTTATCCAAAACAGGGGAAGCGCAATATCAATTCCAATCTCGTCAAGGTGTGTATTAATATTCAGAGATTAATAAACAACATTCTTTTGTACAAAAGCATTCGCTACACAGGATTTATTCTCCAATCAAATCCCAAGCAACATAGGAGCACTACTATCCCCTGGGCCTTTTCTTTTCTTTTCTTTGATTTGTGCGTTTCCTGTCGCTGGCTTCGCATCCATCAGCTCAAGCACTTCTGATTCTTGCATGTTATCTTTGAGTGTGGTGAACAGCCTTCCGTTATTCTCTGTCAGCTTTTCATACATCAATTCATTGTCGATGTCAAGCGCAGCTCTTGCAGAATCAAAGATTGCCATCCGTGCATCCATTCCTGTGAACTCTCGGACTGCTTTCTCAAAATCTCCTCTGTCAAGCATCAGTCTCCAGAATGGGTTTTTTGTGTTATATGCTAAGTGCATCGCAGAGAAGTGCATCAATCCTCTTGCAAGTCCTTTGAATGTCTGATATCTTCCATGGCTTTTGGCATAGTCAAGCAATGGCTGGGACATGCTCTTCCAGTTCGTTGTCTCTTCACCGTCATCTGATAATAAGTATCTTCGAGTATACAATTCTTGTCCAAGTTTCCACATGTCGTCAGTTGCTCTGAGTGGTTTTCCAAAGAGTATGTTATTTGTCCTTATCTTGGTGTCTTCGAATGGGAAGAATGCTGTTTTTGTTTCTGGCAGTGCGAGTTGTGTTTCTGACATTTCTTCAAGTTTAAGAATGGATTCCCAGTCTGAGAAACATACTGTGAAGTCTGCGTTTCTGTCAGTCATATTAATTGCTCTTGAGATATCCGCGCTTCTTATCAAAGGCATGTCTGAGTATAGTATCATTACCTCTCTGTCCTCTGGATATAGGTTGGGGTATAGTTCAGTTGAACAGCGATGATCAACACTGTCCCCTAACACATGATCTTCGAATGTTTTTTTTATGTTGCTGATGAAGTCTCCGTATTCTGGAACCAGGTTTATCTTGCCAGGTCTTTCAGCAGGCAGCACACAGTAATCAATGTCTGAGTCAAAGAATGCATTGCCTGCTTTGTCTGTGTCAGTCACCACATATATCCTTCCCACATCAGGACATCCAAGAGCTGCTTCTGTGACATATTCGAGAACAGTCTTTCCTTGTATTTTTAGAAATTGTTTATAATCACTGCCTTGTGCAGTATTTATTTTAGAGCACCCCTTGGTGCCTGCGAGTATTATTGTGTCTATACTTACCATATAGAATTACGGGTTTCTTTATGTTTTAAATCTTTCTGCATTAACTTTAAATAAGACCCCTAATCACTTAGATTTATGGAAGATATATACAAGGATTTGAAGAAGAAGCACGATCTGCCTGATTTCGACCTTCTAGACAGGTATTTCGAGATATCCACAATGGAGGATGAGCCATTCATGCTAAGAGGTATCAGGAACAAGATAGCAGATAAGATTGATTTCATGCAGAAGATTTTGGATGACCTTCTGCATCCTGAGTCAAGCTTTTCAAGCTACACTGAGGCTGGAGTATTTAGTGACAAAGACCGCGATGAGATGATATTGCTATACAAGCGGGTGATGTTTTTCAAGAGGTTTTCTACAGAGTTGTCTTTTGATGATTCTGATGATCAGAATGCAAAGTTCATAAACATGTTTATGGAAGAGTGGATGAAGTTGAGTACTGCCCTGCTTTCCTTTATCAGGAAGTTGAAGGAGTCTTGGCAGAATGAGATAACTAAAAAGGAATTGGTGAGGTATTTAGGATGAAAAACATTATTTTGATCGGAGCGCAGGGCGCAGGCAAGGGTACTTATGCTCAGATTCTGAAAAATGATCTTAACATCCCTCACATATCCACTGGCGACATGTTCAGGGAGGCTATCAAAGCGGAAACTCCCGTAGGTATTGAAGCAAAGAACTATATCGACCAGGGACAGCTCGTTCCTGACACGGTCACGATAAAGCTTGTCGATGAACGTCTCGCAAGGGATGACTGCAAGGATGGTTTCATGCTTGACGGTTTCCCAAGAACACTTGCCCAGGCAGAGGCCCTAGACAAGATAACAGATATAACTCACGTAATAATTCTTGATGTTAGAGAGGATGTTGTTCTCCAGCGCCTTGGCGGCAGGATTCAGTGCAGGAATTGTGGTTTTATATTTCACAAGACCAATCTTCCGCCTAAGGTAGAAGGTGTCTGTGACAAGTGCAGTGGTGAGCTTTACACCAGAGAGGATGACCAGCCAGAAGCGATAAAGAAACGTCTCGCCATATTCTATGAGCAGTCTGGACCACTCGTAGATTTCTATGACAAGAAAGGCATTGTTCACCACGCTGATGCAAACAACCCTGTACCTCGTGAAGTAGCTGATGATATTTTGAAGTTGATTAGAACAGAGTGATCAGTTCTTCAGTTTAGAGTGTGCCTATTTTGGAATGTAGCTTGGTCAGCTTTTGAAAAGATGCTTAGTCAGCTTTTAGAAAGATGCTTAGTCAGCTTTTAGAAAGAATATTTTTGTCTAAATTCTATTTTTCCCGAAGGGACCCCTTAAACTATCGATTCTTTGTATGAATTTTTAGTAGTATTGACATTGAAATTTTTACATTCATGAATAGGATTCATTGCCTTCCTGAAATTGGATTATTTGTCTTCCGAACATGGCATTGCTTGGCTGCCTGCGCAATATCCTTGCCACGCTCGCACTGCTGTGTCATTTGATGTTGTTCGCCCAACTGCGTTAGGTTTTTTCAGTTAGGGGGTTAGGCTCGCTAGGTGGCAATGGTGTCGCAGGCAGCATATGTGTTGTTGCTTGCAGCTTTGTTGTTACTGGCAGTGTTAATCTTTTTAAAGCTCAAATCATCTTGAGCAATATTTTATATATTCTGGTCTGTCTCTCGCGGTCATGGAGATTGACCATCCTATACAGCGGAGCATCATATTGAAGCTGATTCACAAGCCTGAGATGTCTTTTTCAGATCTTCTTGGTGATGGGTGCGAGTCTAACAAGTTTGCATACCATCTTGGTGTGCTTGAGACAAAACAGCTGATCCAGAAGCAGGGCGGCTATTACATATTGTCGCCTTTGGGCAAGCGCGCATCAGCATTTATTGAGGGGGATACAGGTAAGAAGGCGATGTTCCCAACTTTTAACCATGTCCTTATCGTGCAGGATGGTGATAGGATACTTGCGCAGAAGCGTCTCAAGGAACCTTTCTATGGATATTGGGGTCTGATTTCTGGCAAGATAAACTTCGGGTGGAATGTTGAGGAGTGTGCAAGAAGAGATATCGAAGAGGAGTGCGGATTGAAAGCTGGCAAGAGTGAGTTGATAGGCATCAATCAGGCCAAGACTTATGAGGAGGATAATCTTCTTCATCATCATATTATGTTCTATGTCCGGCTGAGCGACATTTCCGGCGAGCTGAAGCACAAGACCCATAAGGGTGAGAATGCCTGGATGACTATTGAAGAGTTCAAGAAGCAGGAGCGTTTTCCTGATCCCTGGTTTGATAAGGTCATGGGCGCAAAGGGTTTTGTCAATATAAAAACAGAGCGTCTCATGAAGGATGGCAGGTTTGTGGGTTGCAGGATGGGCAGCATGAATCAGCTTCCTTGAATCAGGCCATCATCTGCTTTACTGCCATTGTGGCATAGCTGCCTTTTTGAAGTAAGAATTTTATCATATACTCTTTGTCCCCTTTTTTCTCTATCTCAAGATTTGATACAGCAACAGCGATGTCCCTCATCCCTCCTTCTGCGCTGAGCTCTGGCATCTGTCTGATTATGAAATCCCTTTTTGTTATTGATTCTTTTTTCATGATTTCTTTTATTATATTACCCACATCTCCGTATACGTCTTCGCTCCCGAACCCGATAATAGGTACATTTGTGTCTTCAACAACCTGTTTTGGAAATACTAGCTTTCCGAACTTGTACTGTATGATTTCAGAACCATTATACTTACATTGTAAGTATTTACTCACTGTCTCATTCCATATCCAGCTTTGGTAAGCATGAACAAACAGCATCCTTATCTTCAGCGGCAGGTGCTTCATCGCTCCAACACAATCATTAGGGCTTTTCTCAAGATGCATCCGAACATCATCTGCTTGTATAAGTGAGCAGGCAGTTTTCATATCTCCTTTGACTATTGCTTTGCCAACACCCACGTTCGTCTCTGAGAACCTCTGCTCATCGAAATAATTGATGAGTTGCTCTATCTTATGAGGTTCGTTATCACAGTCCCTAATCACTATCTTGAACTCATTTCCGTCGAGATCACCAAGACTGACTGGGTTTCCCCCTCTTCCTATGTATTCAAGAGAAAGGAGTTCTGAGTTAAACACTTCAAATCTGTCACTATTTATCCTTGATGATGGATCTTTTATCGAGATTGCCTGTCGCGTCACTGCCTGCTTATCTTTATTGCCTGCAAAGCCGATGTCTCGTACTCTGCATCTCAGGAAACCAGATATCTTATCCATAGCTCTCTGTGTTGTGTATCCTTTTTTGCTTAGCCAGAAGTAAGCGTAACTACCTGAATCATCCAGCTTAAGCTGTATCTTTTCTTCAACAATAAAGTCATCTATTTTTTCCTTGATTTTATACATATCATGTTTTTTCTTCCAGAAAACCTTATAAATATTTGCCATTTCACAGGTTATGAGGCACACGCGTATAGCAGTCGTGGCAAATGGTCTTGCTCATTTGATACGCGCCACCCAGTGCTATTTCGCTAAACGCTCAATAACACGAAAAAATTCAAGATGCACCCGTAGCGCAGTCTGGATACACCATTTAAGGTGCCAGAGAGCGCGATTGCCTCCTACACATGTCTATTATTAACCCAAGGAGTAGTTCTGCAATCAGGATTACAATTATTGGCCTAGATATGTGCGAGCGAGCAGTAGGTCGGGGGTTCGAAATGTTTGTGACAATGGCGCAGGCACAAAATTCCCCCCGGGTGCGTTTATTTTTCAAAAAATGAAAATAATACACATTTCTGAAGGATTGCGAATGTTCCGACGATCTCTCAAAGTGCGGCGGAATGGTTTTGAGAGGTATGAAGGTAATCCTGAGAAAATAGCAGAGAATATTATAGAGGACTGTTGGAACAAGGACAAAAAGTATTTTCAGGTTTCAGCAGGTCATTTCAATGAGTTCTATTCAAGGGATTTCGGTATGTGTGCAGATGCCTTGGTCAGCCAAGGTCACAGAAAGCAGGTCATACAGACATTGGATTACGCTCTCAACCATTTCAGGAATCACGGACGCATAACAACTTCAATCTCTCCCGATGGCATATGTTTTGATTTCCCTTATTACGGTGCAGATTCACTTCCGTTCATCATCAAGGCAATCCGCGTCTCAGGCGCAGACAGCATCATAAGGAAATACAAGGACTTTCTCGATAAAGAGATAAGATATTATTATCGTACTGTATTCAACAAAAAAACCAACCTCGTCAGGTCAGACAGGCATTTCTCTTCGATGAAGGATTACGCAAAGAGGCAATCTTCATGTTACTCGAATTGTATGCTTTTCATGCTTGCACGTGATCTTGGTTATCTGAGAATGAAATCTCCTTTTGACATAGAACGCATACGCGAAGATATCATCAAGAAGTTCTGGAACGGCAGTTATTTCTATGATGACACATCAAAGTCTGATGTTGTAACTGGCGATGCGAACACATTTCCTTTCTGGTGTGGTGTCACGGATAAGAAGAATTATTTCATTCTCTGCATCTCGGAGTTGGAGCGTGCCGGCCTGACAAGACCTTTCCCTTTGAAGTACACAGCAAAGAAGAAGAAGATTCATAGTATGCATTTAGCAGAGTTTTTTTCATTTGGTTATGAGCGTGATTCTATCTGGATGCACCTGGGTCTGTGTTTTATCGACGTCGTTAAACGTTTCGACCCTATCCGTTTTGAGACATATATCCATCAATACGGATCATTGATAGGTAAGCACCGAAATTTCCTTGAAGTTTACGCAAAAGATGGAAAGCCGTTCAGGAGTCCGTTGTACATCGCCGACGAGTCAATGCTTTGGGTGAGTAAGTATTTGCACTTGAAAAACTCATGAGGTTATGATTATGAAGATACTATACGCAGTTTGTGGAGAGGGGATGGGTCATGCAATCCGCAGCAAGGTAGTCATACAGCATCTTGTCAAGAATCACGAGGTGACGGTTGTATCTAGTGGTAGGGCATTTTCATTTCTTGATAAGAACTTTGATGATGTTCACGAGGGGCATTATTATCATATTATTTACAGGGACAATGCGGTTGACTATTTTCGCACTTTGTTATCAAATGTGAAAACAGTTCCAACAAGTGTGCCTAAGGCGTTCTATCGTATTGTCAGTCTCATAAGATCGAGGAAGCCTGACATTATAATCACTGATTTTGAGCCTTTCTCTGATTTTGTGGCTAAGCTTTTCAGAATACCTGTGATAGCTGTAGACAACATCACCATGCTGGTCAGGGGGAATATCGAGAAGGATGTGGGTGATTTTTTTGATTACATCCTGGCGAGGTCTGTTGCACGGTCGTTTGTTATCAGGCCCAGAAAGTACCTTATATCTACTTTCTTCTATCCGGAAAAGAAGAAGCAGAGAGGAACAATTTTCGTTCCGCCAGTAATCCGCCCTGAGATAATTTCCACAAAGATATCAGACAAGGGTCACATCCTGGTCTATCAGACATCGAGTTCATATAGTGATATGCTTGATATGATCAAAGCTTATGGGAAGAAGAAGGACCAGAAGTTCATAGTGTATGGTTTTGACAAGGAGTGTACTGTTGGGCAGGTCAATTTCAGGAAGTTCAGCGAGCAGGGTTTCATCGACGATCTGGCTTCGTGCAGAGGTGTGATTGTCAATGGGGGTTTCACTGTTCTTTGCGAGGCAATCTACTTACACAAGCCAGTCCTTTCCATACCTGTTGCGCACCAGTTTGAACAGATAATGAATTCCCAGTACGTGCATCGTCTCGGGTATGGTATGTCTGCGAGAAGTCTCGATGAGGATGTCCTGTCTGAATTCATATCTTCTCTTGACAAGTTCCGAAATAATCTCGCAGAGTACGCGCAGGAAGGCAATAATGTTTTATTCCATGAGCTTGACGAAACTCTTAAGGATATCATAAAAATCCGCAGAAATTGCCCTATTGGCAATTTCTTTTGAAAGCGGATTTTTAGGATGC
>JABMQF010000016.1 GCA_013203345.1 Candidatus Woesearchaeota archaeon | reverse complement strand
CGCAACTTCGCCCGCAGAACATTCTGCGGCGAAGCCGCAACAAAAAACTTTCTAGAATTCTCAACAAAAACGACCTAAAGGTCGGGGAATTAAACCCCAAAGCTCGCTACTGCTCGCCATTAAAGAAGCAGATATTAGGTCGCACAATACATTCAGGTTCATGTCTGATAATAATCTTTTTGGCAAAGCGCTATGGAATGCTCTAGAACCTAAAATACTATCTGAACACAAGGTGTCTTCTGTAAAACTATGTCTTGTCGGTGTGGTTGACCGTGTTGAAGTATATAATGACAAAGCCATTCCTTTTGAAATCAAGTCAGGAAGAGCTCCTTCAGAGGGTGTATGGAGCAATCACAAGCTTCAGCTGGCAGCATACTCATTGATATTAAGAGATAAATTTGAAGTGTCAAATCATGGTTACATCGATTACATTGGCAACAACAGACGAAAGGTCGTGTTCAACGAGTTTCTCGAATCTGAACTGAGAGATAAGATAAGAGGTGCTAAAACCCTCCTGAAATCAATACGCGTACCGCCTCATGTGGAAAACAAAAGAAAATGTGATGTTTGTAACCTCCATGATATGTGTTATGACAAAGTTTTCATGAAGAAAGCAGGTTCTGAGAAAAATCTTAAGGTTTAATTGGTAAACAGGTTTATAAGCAGAACTAAAAACGAAAAGATTTAAATATGCTTAGAATTACAGATTTTTACTGTAGAGTAAGTTATATAAATCATCATGATTTAAGAGGTGCTAATATGGCCGAAGATGAAAAAAGATTCGCTAGAGAGCTCATAGGAAAGACTATTGTCACTAAAACAGGTAAGAAGTTCGGAGAAGTAGGTGATATAATCTTTGAAGTCAAATCAGGTGAGCTTATCCATATGGTGCTGGTAAACCCAACACCTTACAGCGAGAAATTGGAGCTTGAGAAGGACAAATCAGGCAATGTTTTGATCCCTTTCAATGCATTGATGGCTATAGGCGATTTTATGGTAGTTGCCGAGGAAGACATCATCTGATGCAAAACATTTATATTTTCTCTTAATTTATTTCTTATTATGGAACAAACTATATGGACTGAAAAGTACAGACCCAAGGATTTTAATGAAGTACTTGGTCAAGATGGTATTGTCAATAGAGTTGAAGCCTTTGTGAAGACAGGTAGCATGCCACATCTTCTTTTTACAGGACCTGCAGGTGTAGGTAAGACTTCTCTTTCATTAGTTGTAGCTAGACAGATGTTTGGAAATGCTTGGCACTCTAATTTTCTCGAGCTTAACGCCTCTGATGAAAGAGGAATTGACATAATACGTAACAAGGTCAAGGATTTTGCAAGAACTCGCGCGATTGGTGATGTTCCTTTCAAGATAATATATCTTGATGAATGTGATGCATTGACAAGGGAAGCTCAGCAGGCATTGAGAAGGACTATGGAAAATTACACACAGACGTGCAGATTCATCCTCTCTGCCAATTATAGCAGCAAGATAATAGACCCTATACAATCAAGATGCGCGATATTCAGGTTCAAACCCCTTCCAAAAGAAGACATCCTCAGACTCATACAAAAAATATGCAAAAATGAGGGAGTACAGATTGACGATAATGCTATGGAAGCTCTTCAAATAGTATCAGGAGGAGACTGTAGGCGAGTTGAGAACATCCTGCAGAGCGCTGCTGCTATAAGTGATAAAATAGATGAAGAAGTGATATATTCATTATCCTCTGTTGCAAGACCTAAGGAAGTAAAAGAGGTTCTTGAATTGGCTCTTAACAACAAATTTATTGATGCACGTGAAAAACTTCTTGATGTGATGCTTAACTATGGACTTTCCGGTCTCGATATTATAAAACAAATACAACGAGAGATATATAATGTTGAGTTGGATGGCAGAAAAAAAATGCGTTTGGTTGAAAAATGCGGTGAAGCTGAGTTCAGGATGACAGAAGGTAGTGATGAATTTGTCCAGCTCGAAGCTTTCCTGGCAAATGTTGCTCTGATAGGAACCAGTTAAAAAACGGTTAAAAAAGATGGTGGATTCAAATATTCTCGAGGAAATCGGGAAGAAAAGTCAAGAGCTGATGCGCTCTAATCAAGAGTTGGCATCTAAGCTTATCAAGAACCAGGAACTTATCTCAAGATTCGGAAACGAACTAGAAGATATAAGAGAACAGACAGGTGGTAAGGGATTTGGCCCTACTGCTCGTAAGGAGCTTGAAAACCTGAAGTCTGATCTTGAAGATAAGAAACTCCTTGTTTCAGAGTTGATTGATGAGCTTAAACCTGTTGAGCAGGAACTGATGCGCAGGGATGATGTTATTAATGGTCTTAATAATCGCATTGGAGAACAATCAGATAAAATAGGTGCGCTTTCTAAAGAAATTGATAAGAACAATGAATTAGCTAAACAATTAGGCATTTCAAATGAGAATTTTCAGAAACAGATTGTAGAAAAAGATAGTATGATTGATGTTCTTAAAGATAAACTAGGTCAACTAACATCTACTATAAAGAAGGTTAACAAAGATAATTCAGATCTTACTATAGCACAAGATAATGCAAAAAAAGATGTGTTTGGTCTAAAAAACAAAGTAGGTGCCCTCGAGAAAAGAGTTTTCTCTACAGACGAACAGAATCAAAAATTATTGTACGAGCTTGTTAATCAGAATGAAAGAGTTAAACAGCTTCAGGAAGCACTTTCACGCAAGGACGCTGAATTTGGGGTTGCAAATCAAAATTATGAACATTCTCTTGAGACTATTAGACACAATAGTGTTGATAACAAAAGCTTGATGATTAAGAGCTACTCAAGGAAGATTGCCAAGATGAACTCTATGGTATCTTTGTTGAATACAAGGCTCGAACAACAAAGCAGGTTACTGGATAAAAAATCCAGTGAAGAACTTAAACTAATCAGAGAATTTCAGGATAACATGGAACAACTGATGTCTCGAAAAGCTGATTTTGAAATTGGTCCAGTTGCTGCCAATATAAAAGCTGAATTCAAAAATCCAACAGATAAAAAGGATGATGATAACAATGAAGAAATTGTCACAAAACAGGCTGATAATTCTTCTGTGTCACAGTCAATTGATAAGTCTAGTTATGATACTCCAGGAATGACAGGAACAAGCGAGTCTGCTTCTGTTGAAGAAATAATGCCCATCATAGAATTGGCAATGGATCATGGGGATTCTGTGGACAAGATAAGACACTCACTTCACAGTTCTGGTTATTCTAAAGATACTGTTTCAGAAGCTTTCTCACGTCTTAATATAGTTCAATGACGTAAGAATTACTTAAGATATTTATTTTCACAATCATCTAGTTCTATAATATTTCAGCACCAACAAAGCTGCCTGCACAACCATTGCCGCCTAGCGAGCCTAAATACCCTAACTGAAAAAACCTAACGCAGTTGGGCGAACAACATGAAATTACACCGTAGTGCGAGCGCGGCAAAGGTACAGCGCAGGTAGCCAGACCATGTCAGGTCAGCAAAGCAAAAAAACCAGGCGGCCAAACAAACCAAACCCACTAACGTATCACATACAAAAATAAGAAAAAGTTAAAGGGAGAAAAAAAAATAATTTTAAAAAATTATCCTCCAGCATGTGTAACTTCAAGCTGCTGGGATATATACTGGTCATAGTCATAAGTCAATTCTATTGTGACCAGTTTCTCAAGGTCTGTTGGGCTGTTGACTGTCTGAGTGCACCTTATTTCTCTTTCTCCATTGAGAAGTTGTGTGTCCCCTTCATAGACAGATCCTGATGCGCTGCCACCTGTTAAACCAGAGCATTGTAGTCCATCAGATACTCCTGTATCTACCCTCACATGAACTTTATCTTTTTGCTGGAATTCTTTTGCGCATTCGCTTCCAACCTCATGGACAGTTCCTGTACCTGAGTGCTGTATCTTAAAGACAAATGATACTTTGTTGTTCGAAGATACTGATTCACGGAATGCTGCTATCTGTACAGGTGCTCCTGAATTATCAACAGGTTTTTCCTGGTTTATCTGGCATAATTTGCCTTGGGATCCTGTTGTTCCGAGTATGTCCTCAAGTATACAGAGCTTTGTGTTGGCTGTTGTTCCGTACTTATAGCAGACATCTGCTCGGATATTATATGTGACTGATCCTGCAATCTCTTTCTGATGTGCAAAGCTTCCGCCACTTGCAGGGAACTCAAGACTTACTGTCTCTCCTTGTATGACCTGTCCTTGTACGTCTTTCTGCGCACCCCTAATTGATGTAGGACTGTCTTGCATAAGATCGCTAGTGCTTAGTCCAAAGTCAACAGGGTCTATGCCGCTTATCTTGACTGTTGCGTCTGCTGAATTCTCGATTGTGTAATCTCCTTTGTTTGTAAGGACTATGCTGATTCCGAATGGTTGATTCGTATCAAACACTTGATCAGGTAGTGAACCTGGTGCGAACATTATAGAGAGACCTTCCATTCCTCCTACAAATTTTGATCCTAGCACTCCTGGCTGGTCACCGGTTTCTCCGCATCCGAATGAAAGCGCCAGTAGGATTGTCAGGCATGTTATCAGGATTAATTTCCTCATTTTCTTCCCTCCTTGTTTATCTTCCAAAATCTATATTTTCTATTTCGACTATTTTTGATATTGAATTCTTATAGCCATATGTGAGTGTAATTTCTAATGGTGTTTGATATGCAGGTATCTGTAGCATATTTTGATATCTACAAAACAATGTTGTTCGCCCATTGACAAGTCTGAGTGACCCTTGAGGGTCACAGTCAAGCGGCTGACCTGATATTGAAACATCGTATTCAAGAGTGTTAAGATCTCTGTACTCTAAGCTTGCTGGGCACAGGTTGAGAGCCGATAGATCAAAAACAGTTCCTGTTCCTCCTTCTCCTCCCCCTGTGTTTGATATATGGATGCGAAAGAACATTCCTCCCGGTCTTGCTTCTGCCTCTACACTTTGGACTGCTACTGGCGCTCCTTGGCTTCCTGTCGAGTATACACTTTGAACTCTACATGCCTTGTCTGACGTAGTGTCAAGAGGATTAGAATCTATACAGATAAGAGGTGTTGCGATTGTCTGATATTGATAACATGCTGTTAACAGGAATGTTGGTTTGTAGTTGGGCATGTCAAATAGATTTAAGTCCCTTGTCGACTGGAACTCTATTGTGTCATATCCCCCTTCAGAATTATAAACTGATTTGCTCTCGAGAGGCTGTTGAAGCATATGCACTCCTGGTGGATTCATGAAAATCATGCCAGGGTCATGCCCTGTCAAATAGAACGCTGCGTTCTGCACCGTATATGTCCCCCTGTTCCTGACCTCTATGACAAATAAAAGCGGAGAACCAGTATATACCTTAGCAGGCGGCTGGTCTGGTATGAACTGCATCACTATTCCTTCTGTGCCTGTGGCAACAAATGGTGCTGATACAGGTGGTCCATCCCTTCCTGACTGAAAACCACATCCAACAATAAGTATCATAAACATAGCTATTATGGATATTATTGTGAATTTTGTTATGTGCGTTTTATTTCCAGCCATCTTTTTACGCCTCTTTTGTAACTAATCTCGGTTTTTGAGTATTTATATCTTTCGGTGCTCTGAGCCTTTGTTTTATCGTCATGGACTGGTTATTACGGACAACATATATTATTAGCACCACCAGAACATAAATTTCTATAACAGCTAAGTCTTGTTGCGCAGGCACTTATATCTTCATCCAAATTGCATTGTACTTGTCTACAGTTGTATCCTGGATACTCACCAGCACATCTATCTGAAGAACCAGGACCATCATCATATAGTGAGACTGATCTTTCACCACCTATTGCAGCACAATCAATATTATCTCCAGGAGGGGGATTTACACTTATCTGCTTGAGTACTTTCTGTTGTACATAATAGCTCATATCAATTGTTAGGGGAGTGAGGTACGCACCTTGTGACTTGTCGACTTCTTTTTTGCATATTGTTGATACTGTTTCTTGTTCACTAAGATCTATTATAGCGGGTTCGCATTCAATCTCTTCTCCACCAATTGTTGCGCGTATCTCAACTTTATCTTGTTGAGTATAATCACATCCTGATTCTGGATTGTATATGCTATATTCTGTTCCTCCAAGTTTCTTGACAATTATTGATATTTGTAGTGACAGCTTATCTGATGATTCAGGTATGAGTGTAGGTGCTATTCTTGTAACCCCCACAGGTCCTCCTTGACCTCCTGATAATTGTATTGTTTCCATTTCACACTCAGGTGTTTGAAATGACTGTCTTGTGAATTTTAACGTATCAACACATATATCTTTATTAGTGGTGGTTTCATAATAATAGCAAGCTGTTGCTTTAATTTTACGAGAATAGTTTGTGACTACAGAACGTCTAGTGCCATCAAAACCAGGGAAACATAACGCCCTCATAGGAAATGTCATTATATCTTCTTCACCTTCTCCAGCATATAGTGATCTACCTCTAAGATAAAAATCCATAACATCTTCTTCTTTGAATAAAAATGCTGATCTGTCTGGTACACTTATCTTGATATCACTCCTATCATCTATATCATATGACCCCATATTCTTTATTCTTAAAGCTGTTGCAAAATCTGAGCCTACAAAAACACTATCCGGAGGCATTTCCTGGAGAAATTCCATACTGAGTCCATCTGTACCTCTTCTGAAATCATATGTTTGTAGAGTGTCACTTCCACCTCTCATAAACCCACCTGTACAGCCTGACAAAGTCAGAAAAAATAGGATAGATATTATCGCAATTCCTATATGGTTTTTTTTCATCATATCACCATTATGTCTTACAGCACTTAAATGATAGTTGTGAAAATGAGGTTGTACAACTTTCACCTATTATAGTGTTAGGCGCGCATGATTCCATAGGAGTTACACAGTCATAAGCGCTATCTATTTGTTCTATGACTGCCTTATGGATACACATAGGTGCACACACCATCTGCCCACTATATTCCGTGCATGCGCTTTGAATAGCGCAATTATAACCTTGTGGTTTTCCTTCACAAGCAGCTCTCGCCGGCTCCGATTGTGGAAGCACAGATTTAAGTTTTTCATATACTACTGGTTGATTTTGTTGTGTGCTTGTCTGTTGAGCACCACTTTGCTGCGCAGATCCTGTTCCTGTATTACTGGTCTGTGTTCTACAAACACCACCTGTTTGGTTTCGTACATCAAGTTCATACTCTTCCTGAATAAGATATTTATAGTCTACTGCCACCAGGAATGTTGCTTCTGTTGGCTCTGTTAGTTCATAATCTCCAGTTGGTGTTAACAGACATGATGGAAATATCTTCTGCTGTCCTTTTACGACTTCTCCAAAATTTACTCTGTCGATATATTCTTGCCCAAGTATCAAAAGACCTCCTTGTAACTCCCAATTCTGACAGAATTCAGGTATGGGTTCAAAATACCCAGGTATTGTGGCCTTTACACTATTAATGCCTCTTATCCAACCATCCTGTGTATTTTCTATACCTATCCTTAGCTTTAGGTCTGTATTGTCATCAACACCTATTAATGGCACAGGCTGTGTTCCCATAACAACCTTTATTGCTCCTTTCTGTGAAACAGATTTGTAATTACCTAGTTGTCCTGGATATATTGCCTGAATTGCAGAATGAAGTTGTGATTCTGATCTAATCTCTTGATTACGAGAATCTGCATAATGTCTTAGTCGTGTATCTAGCACATCTTTTTGGATTATATAATTGATCATCTGAGCATCTGTTCTAAGTCTATCTGCTTCTGCGTTCAGTGTTATGACATACTTACCACATTCAGATATCTGAGGATAACAAGTGATTTCTTGGTCAAAGTTATAACCATTGAATGTTGCAGGACGTATGTTCTGTTGAACACCTGTCTCAAAATCAGGCACACTTCCTGCTTCTCTCCACACCCTTCTGATGTCTGTAGCTTCAGCCTGTGTCTGTAAACCACACCTTGCACGCAGTTGTATTTCTGTTTTTGGATCAAATCCTTTCATTCTTGCGCTAAATTCAAGAGAACCTGTTTCATCTTCATTGATTTTCTTTGGGTTGGGCAGATATGGTGGAAGTATTTCCACTCCTACCTCTTCCTTAACCTGCTCATCGACATCTCCATCTATTTTTTCACCTGTTGCCATAGCCATCTGACTTTTATATGATGATAATGTGTCTTCTATCAAAGTTGATAATCCTCTGCTAGCTAATTGTTCTGGTTGATCTTGTGCTTCAATAATGAAGTCTCCGAATTTTCCTGCCTGCCAAGCAGCAGCTGCAGCAGGTCCTGTTTGAGTTGCGCAACCGTATACTGATGCAAACACCAATAACATGCCAATTCCCATTGCCGCACCGCTTTTCTGTCCAATAAATCCTAACAGAAACATACCTATTGCTGCGCCTGCAAGCGGAGCAAGCAGTATTGCAAGATTAGTTGTTCCTGAATCTGAGTATGATTTATAGATCAGTAAACCAATAAGGAGTGATGCTATGATTACTATGATAGAAAAAATTGGAGGCTTCATCTCACCACCTGAACCGCCCATACCTCCAAACTTGGGAAGTCCGCGCCCAGGTGATCCACCTGCAGCTTTCTCTGCTGCTTTGGCTTGTGCTTCCTGTTCTTTATTTACTTGTTTCTCGCCTTTTTTCTGTAGTTTATTTGCTGTTTTCTCTGTTGACTTCTGTTTTTTTTCTTCTTTGCAAAACTTTCTATATGCAAGGAAAGTGGCTATAGTGTATATGGGCAATATGTCAAGACCAGGCACATATTCTATTATTGTCCATGAGGGAAAATATGACCCCATCTTCCTCTGTAAATATCCTTGAAAAAAAAAGTTGATGACAAGCTCGATAATTTCAAATCCTCCAGGAACAAAAGCAGTCAATAAAGGAATTATAACATCCAAGAGTAAATCATATAAGATAGCCATAATCAAAGCAAATCTCATATCTCCTTTTGTTGTCGTGCCTGTCTTCTCTCCCATCTTTGCACTTTCTTGTTGTGCTTTCAGTTGATCTTCCATTATATTCTTAACTTTGGATGATTGAGCAGGTGGTTGCCCTGATGGCGGCGCCACAGGTTCTGGTCCAGAAGATCTTGGTGCAGGCGGCGCAACTGATGCTTGTGCAGGCCTTGCAGGAGCCTGCTGCTGAGGCGAAGATGAAGCTTGCTGCTGAATATAAGAAGTTGCTTGCTGAGCTGCCATTTCTTTAAAAGCCTGTTTTGAACTAGCTTTTACACTTGCACTAGTAGCTTTACCTGCAGCTTTACTTACAAATTTACCTATAGGCAATCCTCCTTTTTTACAGGAAACTATTCTGTGCAGAATTCTTTGCGCTCCTTTGATTAACATAAGGACTAATACCACCTCTTTTTTTTATTCAGGAAGGGGTATGTTATCCCTTTACCACTTCCAAAGATATTATCTCAAGTGTTGTTTCTGGTGTTATCTTTATTGCGTTATTTCCTTCAATAATGTAATCATTGATATTTTTCGTGTATGTTCTTTCTGTTTGTGATATGCTTGTTTCTCTACCATTAATATTAAGCATTCCTGCTTTCTGGTCTTTTCCTTCTGTGAATGTTATCTTGATTTCTATATCATAATTTCCGCTTCTTACATTTGACATATCTTTATCTTCTATCTCAAAATAATAAGCTGGCTGAATCACTTCTTTAAGCTCTGATGTTATGCGCACAAGGTCTATAAGGTAATTGCCCTGCTCACTATCGAAAACAATTGTGTTTTCACCTTCCCTGATTATGTCTGATGCAAACTCTATAGCCACTCTTCCTCCACAATCAGGAAGAGAATAGTATATGCTATGCTGGTTTATCAGGGCATTCAGCTTGCCGACCTTTCCTGTTGTGCACTCTGGTGTGAACCTGATTATTGCTCTTTTAACATTTGATTTCTCTGTTGCTGATACAACAAATATATTTCTGCTCATCTGTTGGGATATATCCTTTACTTCACCTGTCACCTGTACATTCTCAAGATTGTGTCTATTGACCCTCCAGAACATCCATCCTGGTTTTGCAACCATAAATTCTATAACATTATTTCCAGTGATTAGTAATTTTTTCTTAACCGTAACAGGATCAGGATTTTCCTTTGTTATTTCTTTGTTGTATATCTCTTCCCCATTTATCTTAACCATCAAATTTCCTTTCATTCTTTTATCAAGGAATGTTATCAGCACATTATCTGTATTCTCAGCATCCTCTAATTCAAGATCCATTGTAGCGGTTTTCATGCCAAATATACTTGACTTGACTTGCAGTGAGGATTCTTTTTCAAGCACCTTTGAATCCTTTTTGGATATAAGTGTTATAGATGGTATGTTATGCTCTATCTCTTCTGCAGATATTTTTGACAGTGTTCCAGGGCTTGCTTTCATTATAGTCTCATTTGAAGCTGTTGTTCCTGTTCCCATCTCTGTACCGTTTCCTTCAAGTATTTGGTCTCGAAAACTCGGAGGTATGAATAACAAGTAGAATATGACTAGTAGGACTATGACTGCTATAAGTGTGGCAGCTGCACTCGTTTCTTGTGCTTTTATAGAATCTTTTAGTTTAGGATATTTTTTTTTGAGCATTAGCTATTCACCTTTTTAAGTGCTCTGACGCTATAATATTCAAAATGAATATGTTTATATATTTATGTTTTTCTATTTGAGTATCTGAAAAATTGTGTTTAAGGGCTTGAGAATGAAGATTTTACAGTTTCATAAGAATCTTGCAAAGGTGGTTGTGGAGAATCTGGATGATCTCTGGTGCCTCTCAAACATAATTGATAATAGTGATATTGTTGAAGGTAGGACATTCAGAAAGATAAAGATTGGTGGTGAAGATGAACGATCTCAGAAAGTTGTTAAAAAACCTGTTTTTCTTAAAATAGGCGTTGAAAAAGTAGAATTCCACCGTTATTCTGATGTTTTGCGTGTTTCTGGAAAAGTTGTTGAAGGCAAGGAGGATATTCCTAAGAGTTCTTATCACACATTCAATGTTGAACAAGGCAGCAATATTGTTATCAGTAAGACCGAATGGTTGGGATATCATCGCAAAAGACTAAATGAGTCTGCTAAAGAAAAACAGCCTGATACTTTGGTATGTGTATTTGATAGAGAAGAAGCTTATATAGCAATTATGAAGAAATATGGATTTGAGCTATTAGTGGCCCTTAAAGGTGATGTGGCTAAGAAGTCTGAATCTGGACAGGCAGGCAATAATTTCTATGATACTATCATTTCTTCTTTAAACGATTACGCACAGAGATATTCTGTTCAACACATAATCCTTGCAAGTCCTGCTTTCTGGAAAGATGAGTTATTCAAGCGTCTAAAAGACAAGGATTTAAAGGAAAAGATTGTTGTAGCTACTTGTTCTTCTTGTGACAAAACAGCCATTAATGAAGTTCTTAAAAGACCTGAAGTTCTTACAGTATTACAAAAGGATCGTATATCTTCTGAGATGCGTCTTGTTGAAGAGCTTCTGTCAGAGATTTCAAAAGATGGTGTTGCAGCTTATGGAATGGATGATACAGAGACTGCAGTCAATGCAGGTTCCGCAAGAGTAATGCTTGTGACTGACAATCTTATTCACAAAAAAAGACAAGAAGATGATTTTAAGAGATTGAATAACTTGATGAAAATAGCAGATAAGAGAGAAGCAGAAATACACATTATCTCATCAGAACATGATGGTGGAAAAAAGTTAGATGGTCTTGGGGGTATTGGTGCTTTACTTAGATACAAGATGAATTATTGAGGTGAAAAAATG
>JABMQF010000015.1 GCA_013203345.1 Candidatus Woesearchaeota archaeon | reverse complement strand
CAATAAATGAATTAATCTGCCTCAAAAATAAAGCAATAACATGATTTATTGCTAAAAAAGAGCAAAAAACAACAACTGTCAAATAGAAATCCTGCACTAAATAACTAGCAAACTGTCAAACTTGGGATTTATTTTAAACTTTGCCTAACTCTACAAAATCTTACTCCAGAAAAAAAGAAAAAGATTGTAAATTATATCCATCAACACCCAAATACTGCCCACATGACTGAACTTGTTGGCGGTGCAGACTTAGAAACAGAGTTTCAAGTAAAAAGTAACGATGAATTCTATCGGCACGTGAAAGATTTGCGATTGAAGTTTGGAGATACCATTAGAGACTATGAATTTATGCAATACACTCAAGAATATAAATTTACATATCTTCCAGAGATGTTTTAACTACAGATCGCCTTCTAACCATCAACATGTTATGAAGTTATTGATGAATTCCTTTGGGTCTTTGTTGTTGTATAATACTGAGTGAACTTCTCTTAGTAACTTGGCTTCTATTCTGTGTTGTTCCAGAAGAGAATATACTACTGCTGTTGTTATGTAACCTTCAATGGATTTATTGCTTCTCTTCATTGTCTCAACAGCCTCGTTGACATCCATCCCTTTACCTATTGTCTCACCGAACTCCCTGTTCCTTGACGCACCAAAACACGTAGTCATAAGATCGCCAAACCATGCATGACCACCAGGACCGAATGTCTCATCTTTTGCACCCATAGCAACCGCAAGAGACTTCATCTCTTTTGCTGCAGCAGAAACAAATGCTGATTTAGAACTTTCAGCATAACCAAGACCGTCAAACAGTCCTGCACCAATCGCTATAACATTCTTGAAAGCGCCGGAAAGCTCTACTCCAACAATATCATCACAGGTCTCAACCCTTAAACAATCACTGCGCAGCATCTTTGCTACTTTTTCAGCTACTGCTTTATCTTTACATGCTAAATCCGCGCATAAGGGATTTTTCAAAGTGACTTCTCTTGCTATCATGCCGCCTGAAAGGCAGCAGATATCATATTTTATTTCAGAATCATCTAATCCTTGTTTGAGAATCTCAGAAACCCGCATATTAGTCTTGTTCTCAAGCCCTTTTGCTAGGTTAAGAAATACCACATCTTTTGTTATGTGTTTTTTGAAGTTCTCTATCGCAGTGCGCAGGAACTTTGATGGGATAGCAAGTATTATGAGGTCTGCGTCAGTCACTGCATTCTTTAGATCTGTTGTTGCAATGATGTGGTGCGGAAGTTCTGTATCTTCATGGAAGATAGGATGTCTTCTTGTCTTATGTATGTGCGCAATGTGCTCTTCTTGAACATCAAAAAGAAACAGCTCTTTATCATCATGATTCTCTGAGACCACTTTAGCCATTGCAAAGCCAAACGCTCCTGCTCCTAAGATTGTTATTTTGTTCATTTTGTAGGGTTATGAAGATAAGCCCCTGGCGGGGTCATCATATAAAATAGGATTTATACAAAAAAATAAAATAAAAATTGATTTTATTCTTTCGCTATTTCTTTTTCAAGTCTTAACATGTTCACAATAACATGCATAATTTGTTTGCCTTCAACGGCACTAACTTCTGTTCCAACCTCTTTTTCAAGCTCTTTTGTAAGTTCTCCTATTCTTTGAACTTGTTTTTTAATATCTTCTGTTAATACTTCTTCTTCCTTCAATGCAGTTATTATCCTGTTTATACCTCCTTGAGTGTCAGCAACATAACCCGCAAGTAACGCTAAATGATTTAATGCAGTTTTTTTCTCTGAACCCTCAAGTCTTTTTATTTCTTTAGCAACTACTCTTGCTTCTTCTAAAGCATGTGCTGTTCGCCTTACTGAATAATGAATTGCTTCTTTTATCAATGCAATCCTGTTAGCCTGTTTACCATCTTTGGACTCCCAAAACATCGGTCTCACCTCACTTAGTTATTATCATGAAATATTTGATACGCTCAACGACACGAAAAAAAACAAATAAAAACCAAATAAAAAATAAAAAAAGCCCCCAGCGAAAGCCAGGCACAAATGGTCTTGCGCATTTGATACGCGCCACCAAGTGCCATTTCGCAAAAGCTCAACGACACGAAAAAAACAAATAAAAACCAAATAAAAACCAAATAAAAAAGATTAAAAGCCCCCAGCGAGAGTTGCACTCGCGACCTCCTGATCGCTTCGCAGCAATACGGGCCTAGACCACGCACAAACTGATACAAGTCAGGTGCAATAGCTACTATGCTACAGGGGCACAGTGTGTTGTTTGTGAATTTCAAGATGGTTTAAAAAGATTTTGATTCTGATACGTTCTGACTGACGCAAAAGCATGCCCTAATCCTCTTTATTGGGTTTGCTTATCAGTACTATGTTCCTGCTTAGGCTTTTGTGGACGTATACGTTGTATGTCTTTTCCACTACGAAACCAGTTTTGTTAAGCAATGCGAGATAATCTATACTATTTGGGAAGATGATCACTGCTTTGTAGCGCAGAATATTCTCCAGCGTCTTGAGGAAATCAGCATAGAGCAGCTCTAACTTGTCTGTAATCTTGGAACTTTTACCGTATGGAAGGTCTGTCACAACATAATCTAGTAGGTTTCTCAGGGTTGTTGCATCTTGAATCTCTATTCTGAATCTCTTTATCAAGAAATAATCCAGGTTACGATGACACATCTTAAGCATCTTCTCGCTGATGTCATAGCCTATTGTATTGAATCGCATCAGGCCGCCTTCTATCATTATACCGCCTGTTCCGCAGAACGGGTCTACAAGAACCTTTCCAACAGGAATGCCTGTGAGGTTGATACAAGCTTTGGCCAGTTTAGGACTTATTGTCGTGGGATGCCTGCCCGGACGCGTATTTGGCCTTCTCTTTGAAAACTCGTTATTTATGTCTTTCTTAACTAGACCTACAAAGATCTTTTCGCCAGTCACAATAATCTCTATCTTTGTTTTGGCATGTTTTAGGTCCACGCGCGGCTCTCGAACCTTATTCCAGATGTGCTTTGCAAGCAAAGCCTCCTTATCAGGCAATTTAACAGGCCCTAAATTTATTATACGTAAACTGAAATGGTTCCTGTAGACCTTTTTCCAGTCATATTCTGCCATCATCCTGTCAAGATCAGCATAACTGCACTCAAAAAGATGCTGGTAAACCTTACGTGTAAGGGATAGCCTATCAAACCTGAAATCAGCATCCAGAACCAGGACATTATCAAACATCCAGTGATCTTCTGTACCTGCCAGTGCCATAACCTCATCACGAGCCATGTCAAGGTCTTCACCAGAAAGCAGGAAAATACATTTCATCTGCTTGAGGAACTCTCTATATTATATATAGTTTATCACAGTAGAAAAACTAATATAAATTGTATACTATTTGTATACATATATGATATAACAAAGAAAGTTATTATTTCAGGAAAAACCCCATATTATGGCAGCTCATACCCGTATAAATACAAAAGTTTATAAATAGCAATATAGTATCATATCGATATATGGATGACATGCTCCTTCACATCAGAGTAAGTAAGAAACTCAAGGAACAGATGCAATTTCTCATAGATGAAGGCTACTTCAACAATCAAGCAGAGGTAGTCAGAGAAGGAATACGCAGCACACTACTCAGATACAAGAGCGATGCCCAAAGAACAGAGAACAAACGCACAAAATAGACAAACTGAAATGAAAGAAAACGAACAGGAAACAAAAGAACTGAAACTTAGCAATAACATACTGTTAGCACTCTGCATATTACTAATAATCATAAACGCATACACATTCATAATAGTATCAAAAGAAACAATAACAGGTAATGCGGGAAGTGTCGGAGTTGCCAGCGTATGTATAGGTGTACCCCCCGTACTTGATCTTCCAACACCACACACCCACGCAATAATAAATGGAACATACAACTCAACAGTAAATGCCAACAAAACAGACTCTGTCGAGTTCAGTCAATACAGTTATGTTACTACAGAAGCAGTCTTCGGCACAGACAATGACACAGATGGAAACGGCGTATTCAATGCAACACTCGACACAACCACACTCGCTGACGGCAACTGCAATTATGTTATAGACGCAACTGCTACAGGTGTATGTGAAATAAAAGATGTGTCAAGATCGTTTGAGTTCTCAATAAACAATGTAGATATAGCGCCAACATGGACAGAATTCATGAATGACATGTCAACCAATTTTTCACTATACACCACATGGGTAAATATACCAGATGCAGTAATCGCAAATGAAAACGCACGAATAGAATTCACAACAACCAACTTCGATGCAGCAAACCTTGACAGTAATTTCAACATATCAAACAACAGCATAAAAATATCAGCAAGCTACCTATCAAATAACTGCTTTAACAATCAATACACACTTACATTCTTCAATGCAGAAGAGTTTGCTGATCCCATCATCATAAAAAATGGAGCGGTATGTGCAACTGCCTGCGAAGGGAATTACACAGGCGGCACAAACTTCGCTTTCAACACAACAATAAACAATGAACACGCCAACTTCTCCCTTGTAGAGGGAGGAAACCTCAGCATAAACATATCAATATTGGAAAAAACATTCGACAACTCACCCTCATTCAATATAACAACATACATGCATGGACCTACAAGAGATATATTGTACCCTGCAGACTGTATGTATATGACAGACTATGACCCGGGAGTATTCACACCAATGGAAACAACAGGAGGAATACTGCATCAACAGAACATGCCTGAACAGAACTGGTCATACCTAGCTACAAACATGGGACATTATGATTACATACAACACAACGAATTTTTTAACGGAAACCACCTCCTCAGAATAAACTGCACAGCAGCAGGACAAAACAAGACAGAAAACCAAACATTCAGGATAACATACACACAGAGAGATAGAGTATACTATTCCGACGGCGATACAATCAACCTATATCTTAGACTCGAAGAATCAGGACTGACAATAGACGCAGATTTCTCTGAATTAGACTCCAACTACATCCCTGCATCAGTCACTGTAGTAAACACAGGAACCGAATACAACATAAGCTACCAGATAAGCGCAGGAAACACAGTAGCAGATGGAAAATACAACATAACAATACAAGCACAAAACAGCTCAGGCTATGAAACCATGAATGGCTCAATATTCGCACACCTCCACAACACATGGATAGCATCAGACATAGACAATGCATTCGACTGCTGGACATTCAGACCAGGATACCACTTTGATGAAATCGCATGCGACTGGGAATCAGACCTGAATCAAGTATCTGATCTTGTAGATTCATTCAGAACAGAGATAAGCTGCTTTGATACAATAGACAATGACCTTGACGGAAAAACAGATATCAATGACACAGACTGTGCAGGAATATACTACACATACAGGAGAGCGCTTGGAATAGACTCTGCTTTCCTCGGCGACCCATGCGCAGAAAATGTCTGCAGACTATGCCTTGGTGCAGCAGATAACAACGACGACGGCATATGTGATGATCCTGATGGAGTCAATGTAAGATATCTCCATAAAGTACGACCAGGCCAAGAAATCATAGCCAAATTCAGCAGAGAAACACAAGTAATTGATCAGCCAGTCAGGCTTAGCATCAATTTCCTTAACGAAACATTCAATGTCACAGAAGAAGAAACATCCATAGAACAACTACAAATAATGGAGATGGGAGGATGTCAAGCAGGAACTCAATGCAAATCAGTCACTGCAACCACATTCAACTCAACATCTGACACAGAACTCAGATTCACAGGAAATCTCAACGAAACAATAAAGGTGAACATATCAGACACATCCGCAACAGGACCACACCCACAAGTCAGCGCAGCCAAAAACATACAAGGAGGATTCGCATTCCACAACCTGGTCTATTTCCAAGTAAGCAATTCAGCAATAATCAACGAAGGAGATAATGCAACATACTGCTTTGACACAGAAGACAATGACCTGAACGACTTCATAGACTGCAGAGACATATCCTGCAATCTAGTCGCTAACCCTAACAATGCAACACAGGTCTGCGAATACATACAAGAAATGACTTGCGGTGACGGATTCGACAATGACATGGACGGATTCATAGACTGTGCAGACAATGACTGCTTCCTTATGAACGGAACAGGCGGTCCTTGCTACTCAGGAGAAAACTACAACACGACCAGCTGCGCAGATACAACAAACAATGACGCAGACTATGGTCACAGGTGCAACAACACACTATCAATATCATTTGAGACAAGACTAACAAATCCTGCTTACTCGACAACAACAGCACTCACAGACTGTATGGATTATGACTGTGACGGAAGCGCAGGAAACACAACACTTGGAGCGTTGTGCGAATACTGCGACGAGATTACCTGCAATGATATCTTTGACAATGATGCAGATGGCACTTATGACTGCACAGGCAATGCATACAGAAATACATACGAAAGAGACTGCGACAGATGGCACGATATAATCCTAACCTGCCCAACCACAGAGACTAACTGTCAAGATAACCTTGACAATGATCTTGACTCAGACTCACTGACCGGAACACTAAACTGGCTTAGCGTGCCAGTGTATGGTGGATGGGATTGTCAAGACCTGGACTGCAACGGCATGACTGGAAATGTAGAAGGATCTATCTGCCAATGGCATAATGAGACAGACTGCGAAGACGGATTTGACAATGACGCAGACGGACTAATAGATTGCGCAGACCCATCAACATGCCAAGGCCTCAGCGGAGCAGACCAAAATCTTACAGGACTTTGCAGACCATGTGCGGCAATAGAAAACATAACAGCAGACTCCTGTAGAGACGGAGATGACACAGACTATGACGGCCAGACAGACTGCAGTGACACAGACTGCTACGCAATACCCGGACCAGGACATTCTGTTTGTGGTTTCACAGAAACTAACTGTACAGATGGAATAGATAATGACTTTGACACACTCATAGATCTTGACGATCCTGACTGCATAACACCTACAATATATTCAGATGAACTCGGCCCAGGACAATGCAATGACGCAATAGACAATGATAATGATAATCAGACAGACTGTAGCGACACAGACTGCGAAAACACAATGTTCTGTATGCTTGGATCATATGAAAACTCCTGTGAATCAATAGGTAATGTCGGAGCTATAGAAGTTTGCAGAAGAAGATATGTCAAAGGAGGAGAAGACTCTTTATTCAGATACACTGCAAACGGACTTGACACAGCTTCAGTTGTTCTAAAGGCAGGAAACATAAACTACAACCTAAGAGACATAGCACCTATACTAAACTCAACAACAACATTCATGATTGGAACTACAGTCAACTTCTCACTCGTAAATGACACTTACGGACTTAAGGCTCAGAATACAGACGGTTTCGACGATGATCTTAACATACAGATGACTGCAACTGCGGGCGTTGGTCTTACACCAGGTGACAGAGAAGTATTCATATCAACATCAATACCAGGAGTATACGCAAGCACAACAACAATGGTATATGTCGCGGAAAGCGAAGCTCCTCAGATTAGCAATATAACAATATATATTGACAACATAGAAGATGCGCCTGGAAGCGTGAACGTCACATTCACTGTGAACGCAAGCGATAACGGAACATATAATTCAGGAATCAGCCAATGCACAATAATACTTGAAGGTATAATGGAGATAAACTCCAGCAGCTGCACCCTTACCACTAACCTAACATCAGGAACATACAATGTCAGCACAATAGCATATGACGGAGCAATGAACCCAAGCACACTCTTCAGGCGAGAATTCACATTCACAGCAGACACTATACCATCCCAAACAGGAGAGTTCTATAATCCATACCCTGCGCCGAACTACCCTGACAGGAGACACTTAAATGACAGCGAACTGCTCAACATAGGAGTTAACTTCAGAGGAGGTGACGGATTCACAGAGAACGCGACAGGATGCATTGTGGAAATAAAGAACCTGACAGATGTCATGAATACACAATATGTCAACCTCAGTGTAGTCGCAGGAGAAGCACACTGCAATGGACAAGTTGACCTATCTCAGCTGATTTTCAATGGCACAAGCCCATCTGATGTTCGATACTTCACAGTCTCTGTATATGACACATCATCAAACAGAGGAACAAGCAGAGAACAAGACTTCAACTTCTGCTACTACTTCAATGACAACGGAACGTACAGATGCATGGATGAGTGCCAACTTGTCTCGGCAATAAACTCACCACCTATACTAATATCAGCCATACCTAACCAGACATGGCCAAGAGGCACATCACTATCTGTCATAGACCTTGATGATTACTTCATGGACCCTGACTTTGATCCACTAACATTCACATGGGATATAGACAACGCAAGAATCAATGTATCTATTGACCACAATAATATGATAACATTCACACCTGACCAATCATTTTATGGATTTGCAAACATAATATTCTATGCCAGCGATCCATTTTCAACCACTCCTTCAAATACTGTGGTCCTTGAAGTCATATTTGTACCATTCCCACCACCACCCCAGCTACCTGCAGCAGGCGGCGGAGGCGGCGGAGGCGGAGGCGGAACAGTCAACCAGACATATGAACTATGTGAAGAAGACTGGACATGCACAGACTGGGGACCTTGTCTTCCTTCAAGCTACCAGTTCAGAAACTGCAGAGACAGAAATGAATGCGGCACAGAACTTAACATGCCAGATACATCAAGAGCATGCCTATACATACCTACATGCCGAGACAAGCTCAAAAACCAAGGAGAAGAAGGGGTTGACTGCGGAGGACCCTGCTCGCCATGCTCCAACTGTGAAGACAGCATACTCAACCAAGGGGAAGAACAAGTATCACAGATAATCTCATCAAACCCCTCAGATGTATCTGATTGCGGAGGACCCTTATGTCCTGTGTGCCCAACATGCGCAGACAACAAACAAAATCAAGGAGAAAACGGTGTTGACTGCGGAGGCCCATGCGAAACATGCGCCAAATGTGATGATAGGATACGCAACCAAGGAGAGGTTGGTGCTGACTGTGGAGGACCATGTGAACCTTGCATAGCAGTAGTAGAAGAGACAGCATTCAACTGGAACATTCCTATGCTGGTCGCATCATCCGCAATGATAATTGCAATATTGTCCCTCGCACCAATATTCATGCTATCAAGAGTTAAATTATTAAGGATAAAAGCCATGATACTAAATTACTATATGAGGTTGTTAATGATGATTTTCGGAAAGAAAAAGAAAGATGAAAAAGACCTTCCAATACTAGTGTGGGTAAATTCCCACCTGGACAGCATAAATGATTCGATTCAATCGAAAACAGCACCACAATCTGTCAACTCTATAGACAGACTTGTCAGAATATTCTTCAAAAGAGTATTCCTGATAAGATATGCTTTCACCAATGAAGAACTGATGAGCGAATTAGATAAACACAAGACTCAAACAATTCTCAAAAAAGCAGTTGAGATACTATTTGAGGAAATATCTGAATCTAAGTATGGCGGGGAACAACTCGCAAAAGAAGATATACACACACTCATAGAACAAGTAAAAGTAATCACAGAACGGATAGTCCAAGGAGTTGAATCAAGAAAAAAGAAAAAAATAACAATATCAGAACACGACATAGACAAGATAGATGAGACACTCGCAGGCGCCAGAAGCCTCGGGGTGAAAGAAATTGTCAAGAGGATGGACAAGAAATGAGAATTAATACAAATAAATTGAATAAACAGCAATACTATGTCTTGCTAGGATTATTGATAGTCATACTAGCGGCAGCAGCTGTTAACGCTGCAGATCCAGTGTTTCTTAACATTGTAGAAGGCCAGCAATTCAATGCACCAGAGGACCAGCTGTTTACATTCTATGTCCTTTCGCAGGATGCGGATTTGGAATACCCTCTCAACTTCTCAGACACAGCAGGATCAGCGACAGTGCAGTTCTACTCATTCAACATGGTGAACTACAACACTACTGCATCACTTATCAACTTCACGCCAAACAATGACGATGTGGGAATCTACAATTTCCACATACTATTAATAGACTCAAACGCTGAAAGTGATACCGTCAGCGTAATATTCAATGTATCGAACGTAAACGATGCTCCTAACATCACAAGCAACACACCTGAAGATCTTGTGAACATAACACTCCAAGAAGGATTCATGAATCCTTTTGAAGTCACAGTCGAAGATGTAGACCTACCTCACGGAGACACACTTTATTACACCTGGTTGATAGATTACCACATCAACAGAAGCATCCTCAACTGGACAGATAACCAAGCTAACTACACACCAGACTTCCTTAGCGCAGGACAACACAACATAACAATAATAGTAAATGATAGTGAAAACTTAAATGACACACTGATGTGGCAAGTGAATGTCACCAACAACAACAGAGTTCCAATAAACATAAATCCAATACCTAACATAACAGTCCATGAAGACAGTGAAAGAATAGATGCATTCAATCTTTCAGATTTCTTCATAGACCCAGATACAGACGACACAATATCATACAATTTCACATTCATAACAGGTAATGACTTAAATATCACAATAGACGCATTTGATCCACATAATGTAACTATCAGGCCTGAAACTGACTTTTCAGGATCAAATATTGTCCAGTTCAGATGCTTCGACGGATATAACTACACATCAAGCAATAATGTCACTATAAACGTCACACCAGAAAATGACCCTCCAGTAGTTGAACAGCTTGAGAACCAGACAGCATACGCAGACACGCAAAAGACAATACAAGTTGAAGCTGATGACGCAGAAGATGACCCACTAACATACACAGCAAACGAAAGCTTCGTGAATATGGGTCTCAATACAGGACTCATGGACTTCACTGCAATAGCCGCCAATATAGGAAATTACTCCATACTGGTAAATGTAAGCGATGGAATGAATTATACACTCATGGTCTTCAATCTTTCAGTCAGAAACAATTCTGCCCCAGTCATACAGAACAAACCGCTACCTGACCTAACATTCAGCGAGGGTGCGCTTATCTTCATGCAGTTCAACGCCACGGATGTCGACCTCACTGATGAACTCACTTTGTGGTCAACAACCAACAAGACAGAAAATCCAGAAGACCTCAACATAACAATAACAAACACATCATCAACAGCCGCATCAGGATACATATCATTCACACCTGATCAAACAGATGTCGGAACCTATAGAGTTACAATATATGTCAACGACACAAAAGGCGCAGAAGACAATAACACATTCATCCTGAACATCACAGATGTTGAACACAATCCTGAACTCGACACCATACCCAATCAGAGGATGAAAACAGATGTACAATTCAATTACATATTACACGCTATTGATGAAGATGGAAACATACTCCTTTTCGACTTAAATACAACAATGTTCACAATAGGCACAGTCCAGAACGGATTTGATGCCAACGGCACTATTAGTTTCACACCAAACAGCTCGCATGTTGGCCTGCACCTGATAAACTTCACAATCAACGATACAACAGGAAGGTATGACTGGCAGACAGTTCTTTTCAACATAACATACAATGAACCGCCCACACTCACAACATATAACTTCACAACATATGAAGACTCTCTATTCCAAATCACAATAAACGCCAGCGATCCTGATCCACAAGATACAATAACATACACAGATAACACAAGCCTATTTGATGTAGACCTGACAGGAATCATCAGCTGGACACCAAACTCCAGCCACATAGGAACACACTCAATAAACATAACAGTCAGTGACGGAGAATACAATGTCTCAGGAGTCATGAACATAACAGTTATGGAATTCAACGACTATCCTTTCTGGATACCTCCACTCGAGGAATACTGGGTCAATGAAACTAACCTTACACGAACAGACTGGGAAGCAGAGTTTTGGTCATCGAACAACACTAACATGACAGTCTGGAACAGTTCCATATTCCAAAACAATCTCACAAGGATATACCTTGACGCATATGATGAGGAAAGCACCCCTCTGTCATTTTCAATCGAATACATAAACTTCACCAATGCTTCCAATGATACAGTCACAACAGGAATAGAGCTGATCAACTTCACATCGTATGACGCAGACACAGCTCTTGCAAACCTAACCCCTAACAACTCACAAGTCGGAAAGTACTACATCAACTTCACCGTGGATGATAATACAGGACGTACAAACACAACAACAATAATGCTGGAAGTCTTCAATGTTAATGACGAACCTGAAATAACATCATACACACCAACAACAACATACTATCTGAACATGACAGAAAACTCTTCGATGATGTTTAACATCTCTGCACGAGACATCGACTATCAAGATGAACTCAGATACGTGTGGTCCCTGAACAACACAAATATAACAGGAGCAAACACAACCTCATATAACTACACCGCAGACTTCCTATCAGCAGGATGGAGAAACCTGACAGCAACAGTGATAGATCTTGAAAACGCAACAACATCTGTGAGCTGGATAATAAACATATCCAACGTAAACCGCATGGGCTGGTTTGGAAGAATACTTGAAACAGAATACGATGATTTCAATTCCGGAATACAAAAAAATAACATAACAATACTCGATTTAGGATATGTCCTGCTCGACACCAACGCAACAGGATACCTGCTCGATGGTATGTTTGAAAGTTCTGTACTTGACACAACAGAGACAAACTCATATCACCAATACTCAACCATCAACTGGGATGGAAACCTCACAGGACCTCCTGGTTCAGACTTTGATATATATTTCCAGACACGCACAGTCCATGTCGGAAACCCATTGTCACCCTGCCCGTCGACAATAATCACACCCTACATCGATATAATAAGATACACCAGCAGTGGAAGCAACATAATGGAAGACAGTGACAGATGCATACAGTACAGATTCTTCCTCTCAACAAACGACCAGACATCTTCACCAAATATTTCAATGGTGCGCATAGAATATGATATAGCAAGCAAGACTCAAGAGCAGCGCACAAACCAATCATGGATAGACTTGGGAATATATTTCCAGGACCCAGATACAGATGACACTCTAAACTTCACAGTCACAGCTCCTGACAACAGCACAATAATTGATGTCAACATAACAATAGATGACGAAAACAGAGTTTATGTCGTCACTGACAGCGTATTCATTGGTTCTTTAGATGTAGTCTTCCACATGTCAGACGGAGAATACACAATAACCAGCAACACAATCATACTCAATATAACAGAAGTAGAGACGATAACAGAACCAATAATAATACCAGTAGGTGGAGGAGGTGGAGGAGCCACATCAAATCCTGTACCTTACGAAGTTCCTGAATACATAACAACACCAGTCTCATTTAGACTAATAGCACCACAGATAGCGACCACGTATGAGAACGACACAATACAAATACCTATCAATATCTTCAACAGCAACTTCACAATAGAAGACCTCAAACTAACAGCAACAACCGCTAACGAAAATGTCAATCTCGAACTCAGCAAAGAGTATATAACTAAGATGGAACCAAACCAAAAAGAATTCATAACACTTACTGTCGAGTCATATAAGACATACGGATCCTACGAGATAATAATAGAGGCAGAAGCAGATGCTATATCTGCCGCAAGCGATGGTACAACCAAAAAATCAAAGTTCACTGAACGCGCAAAGATATTCGTGAACTCGCTTCTAAAAGCAGAAGGCAACGAGAGTCAAGTGAATACTAAACTTGCATTCGCAGAAGACCTACTCAGTTCAAATCCTGAATGCCTTGAACTGAATGAATTCCTCGGAAAATCAAGAGACATGATAGACCAAGGAAAAATACAGGAAGCAGGAAAGATGCTCGACAAAGTTATTGAAAGCTGTAAATACCTCGTCGCTCCGAAAGAAAAGAAGCCCATTGTTGAAACTCCTTTCAAAGTATATGGAATGCAGACAGAATCACTCCTGATAATGGGGATTGTCGCAATAGTCACCGCCCTAGTTTCTATAGCACTAGTAGTAGGATGGTCCCACAGGAAAACTAAAAGAAAAGAGTCTATGAAAAAATTATGAAATGATTATCAAATCATAAAGAAAGAAAGAAAGAAAAAGAGGAAAAAAGACAGGAAAAAAGAGAGAAAAGAAATGCTAATTCACACACTAAAGTGAGTGGTTTTCGAAAGCATTTCTGACACATATTACGATACTAAAAAAAAGAGGTGAACACATGGCATTGTCAAAAAAACCAGTTACTGACAAGCTCACAAAAGAAGAGCTTGCCAAGCTGGAAAAAAACATAAAGAGCTACCACGAAAACATAATCAAAGCAAAAGAAGAGATTGGAAAGATAGTTATCGGACAGGATGCTGTAGTAGAAAGCGTGTTCAAAGCTATATTCTCTAACGGCCACATACTTTTCGAGGGAGTGCCGGGACTGGCAAAGACCCTCCTGGTAAGGACAGTCTCTCAGTCTATGGGATCTTCATTCGCAAGAATACAATTCACCCCGGATCTTTTGCCATCAGACATCACAGGCCTAACATCATACCAGAAAGAGAAAGGATTCTACATAATAAAAGGACCTGTCTTCGCACACTTCATACTGGCGGATGAGATAAACAGGGCACCTCCAAAAGTACAATCCGCTCTTCTTGAAGCGATGCAGGAGAAACAAGTAACCATAGGTCACGAAACCCTAAAGCTGCCATTCCCCTTCTTTGTAATGGCAACACAGAACCCTCTGGAACAGGTGGGAACATATCCTCTTCCTGAAGCACAGATAGACAGGTTCCTTTTCAAAATAAACGTGACTTATCCATCAATAGAAAACGAAATGGAAGTTCTCAACAAGAACATGACAATACACAAGTTTGAGCACTTCGATGTAAAACCTGTATTCACACCAGAAACTATCACACAGATACAGGAGGATGTCAAAAAAGTATATCTCGCACCTAAAATAGAGAGATACCTCGTGACAATAGTAGACAGCACAAGACATCCTGAAAAGTACAAGCTCAAACAGGGCAAGTACATAGAGTTTGGAGCATCACCAAGAGCATCCATCGGGCTGTTCATCTCGGCCAAGGCCAACGCCCTACTCAACGGAAGGACGTTTGTGATACCTGAAGATGTGAAGAATGTCGCTTATGATGTGCTTCGGCACAGACTGCTCCTAACCTACGAAGGTCAGGCAGAAAACATAACAACAGAACAGATAATAAAAGAGATACTACACAAAATACCTGTACCATGATATGAATTAAATCGGGAAAAAACGATTAAAAAAAAAGAAAAAAAAGAAAATAAAATCATAACAAAAAAAAGAGGTATACAGAATAAAAAATGAAGGAATTTAAAGTCAACATCGCACCAGCGATAAAAGACCTTGACCTGGTATCAAAGAAAAGCATATCAGGCTGGTTAAGCGGAGATTTCAGATCAATACTCAAAGGAACAGGTCTGGAATTTCGCGGATACAGAAAATACAACGTAGCAGAAGATGATGCCAAACTAATAGACTGGAAAGCATCACTCAGATCAAGATACCTCGTGGTTAAAGAGATGATAGAAGAGAAGAACAATAATGTCATGTTCTTTGTTGACGTCAGCAGCAGTATGTCATTTGGCTCTACAGACAAGCTGAAAAATGAATATGCTATAGAAATGGTCGCTTCAATGGCGCACGCACTAATGGATGGGGGCGACTCTGCAGGACTGACCCTATTCTCAGATAAAATAATTAGAACAATACCTGCAAATACAGGGAAGAAACATTACTATAATATGATACACACAATCACAGACCCAAAATTATATGAAGGTTCGTGCAACATGGAAAAGGCAATTCACGACCTCACAGCAATTCTTCTAAGAAGATCCATAGTCATACTAGTAACAGACTTCATAGGAATGAAAGGTAACTGGTTTGAAAGGATGAGGTCTTTGGCTGCAAAACATGAACTGATAATATTCATTGTGCAAGACCCTCGAGACATATCAGTACCTGCTGAAACAGGACCCGTCTTTATTCAGGATCCGTTCACACATGAAACCCTGCTTATAGACACAAAAGAAATAAAAGAAGATTATGATAAACACGCACAAGAGCAAAAAGAACAACTCAGTAAAAAACTTAAAAGCATCCATGTTGATTTCATGTTCATAAGAACTGATGGTGCTTTTGCAAAAACATTATTCTCATACTTCAAGGAAAGATCTATGAGGTGGGCACATGGTTGACATAACATTTCTGAACATACAGTTCCTCTGGGTGCTTTTTGCTATACCAATCATAATAGCACTGCACTTCTTTATGATGAGGTACACCAAAAAAAGAGCGGTTCTTTTCGCAAACTTCGAAGCTATGAAAAGAGTCACTGGCTCTTATGTACTTTCCAAGAACATAACACTACTCATAGCAAGGACTCTTGTGATATTATTCATGGCACTCTCTGCTGCAGGCATGACTTTATGGACTGTCGGCCCAGGATCAGAATATAACTATGTCATAGCCATAGACTCATCCAGCAGCATGCTCGCAAATGACCTAGAACCCAACAGGCTCGAGGTCGCTAAAGAAAGTTCTGCAGCTTTTGTGGACTCACTGAATGCAGACGTCAACATAGGTGTATCATCATTCTCAGGAATTGCAAAGATTGAGACAATACCTATCCGAGACAAGAGCTCTATAAAAGATGCCATCAGCAATATAGAAATCAGCAGTGCAGGAGGCACAGACATATCCCAAGCAATAATAACATCAGTCAATTCTCTTCTGGGGCAAGAAGACAAACAAATTTCAATAATACTTCTGACCGACGGACAACACACTGTCGGAGGACCTCTTGAAGAAGGGATAGGATACGCAGCAGAAAAACGTGCAGTAATCCATACAATAGGAATCGCGACAGAAAAAGGCGGTTCGTTCGAGCTGACAGAACTTCTGTCAACAATAGATGAAGAAAATCTCAACAGGATAAGCGAAAACACAGGAGGAAAATCATACAAGGTAGGGGACAAGACAGAGATGAAAGCAGCATTTGCAGACCTCATAGAATTGTCTGAACAGAACATGCCACACCAACTTCGACTTCCGCTGCTGCTGATAGGACTGCTGTTGTTGTTCATAGAATGGATATTGCTGAACACAAGATTCAAGACACTGCCTTGAGGGATGTTGGAGAAAAAAGCAATCATATTTACATACATAGCAAAGGTCACTCGGAGCCGTACTTTAGTTCTTCAATCCTACATCTACAGCACTTTTCGCAACTTTTATATATTTTGTTACCATATTAATATACATAAATATTGATTGTAATCAGAATGGTCCAAAAAAATCCGATAAAAAAGAATGTAAGAATAGTTCTTATAGATGACCCTCTAACAACAAATAATGAGGCATTTTTAGAAGATATATTATCAAAAGCCAATGGGTGTAAATATCTGGATGCTGTTCAGTTCGGTTCGCTAGGTGGAAACTATGGAATACCCACGGATTCTGATAAAGAACCGCTTAATAAACATCTTGCAGGTGGAATGGTCATCAGAGCAAGATATGAATTTGAGGAAATTCGAGAAAGATACCGCGAACTTAAAGTAGCTTAATAGAATTCTTCAAAGTTTATAAAATCTCTAAACAATCTGTTCGCTAATTTTAATACAGGTCCGTCGAAATTTATTTTACACTTCTCTCTGAACACATTGTATGTCTTATCTAAATATACACTTATCTCCTCATCACCTTTGATTTTAAATAATTTTTTGACAGGAGAAAAACCTTTCAGTCTTGACTCAAGATCCACATCATATGCCGTTATTATCATAGGAGTCATATATGCCTCATCACTAATCCTGTCGGGATTCAGCTCGAATGGTAACTCGGAATCTTCTGCATCAAGAATTACTCGTCCTTCTTCATCAGTACGATAAAAGTTTCCTTTATTCACTAAAAATAAAGCTAAATCAACCAAAGTGATCAAGTCATCAGGAACAAATGATAAACTTTGTTCATCTCCTTCTGCAAGCAATTCGTTGCTTGCAGAAGAATATTCATCTTCGTTGCAGACATAAGAATTATTATGCACGTCAAAAATCATTATCTTTTCTTCAGCTCTCGGGAACCTATATGTCCTTAGCCATTGATAAATTACTTTTCTTGAAAAAGCTTTTATTGAAACCGTATCTTTAAACTCACCAAGTACTGCAGTTCTTAGCAGATTCAGAAAGTCAACACTTCTATGACCAAATTTGATTGGTATGTAAATCATATTTTGAGATTCTTTTTCAATAGATCGAGGATAATAGTTAAAACCCGTGACAGTCTTCGAAAGAATCGCACTTAAACCTAATTGCCTATATTCTTCCAATTCATTTTCACTGAAGCATTCTTCCATCCAGTCACTCTCCTCTGACTTTCATATTTGAAAAAGAACTTTATTAACCTTTCGTTTTGTAGTCACTGTGTAGTCGTAAATCTTCCGATTTTCGTTGAGTCGACACTCCTACATGACACCCTCATCTAAAAGTATATATAGAATATAATTAGCATAGATAGTATGAAACCTGGCAGACCGCTTAAATCTCATATACGTCAGAACATAGTTGAGATACTATATATCCTAGGATCAGGATATGCTTATGAGATATACAAAATATATCGCGAAATATTTCCAAAAATCAGCATGCGCTCTGTGTACTATCATCTTAAGAAAGGAGTTGAGACACAGGAATTTGTGGTGAAGGAAATCAAGAAAGAGAAAGGAGAATATTCCTGGGGAGCTGAAGCAGAAAAAATATACTATGCGCTTGGGCCTGACGCAGGACCAAAGCTGGATCCTATGGTCAAGGAATTTTTTGATGAGAGGAATAGCAAAGAGTTGAAGAAATAGGAAATTAGAGAAGAAGATGAAAGATAATGCGGGCGGGCGATAGTTGATTCTGTGATACTCTCATATTACTTAACACATCATTTGTTCTTATAACCAAAAATCCTGTTGTACTCCTTATGATCAACAATATTCAGAACAAACAAAAGAATCTCCACATTATTTCCTTCGATAGTGTATAATGCCCGCCAGTAGTGCGACAGTTCCACCCTATAGAGGTTCTGTATTCCTAGACGCTTGAGTTTCACAGGTATCAGATCCTTCTTGATAGGGTCACCGAACTGAGGATTATCCTTCAGTATTGCCTTGATCCTGTCAAATGAGTTCAAGATAGTCCTAGATTCCTTATCAGTCCTCTTTTTCAGTTCAAGGTAAGCTTCTTTACCCTGGCCTTTCAATAATACCCTGACTTCTTTTTCGGCAAACACCTTGCTCATACCTCTAACGAATCCTCCACCATCTTATCCAGATGCTCTGGTGTTGAGTAGATCCACTGCACACCTTTAGGCCCATAAATAATCTTACCACTCTTCCAAAGGTATTCAAGTATTATCTTCAAAGTCTGGTGCATCACCTGCTTTGGGAGCTGCCTTCGCAATTCCGCAATGGAAAGAGGCACGTCCCTATGTTCCTCTAAAAAATCCTCTACCATTAACACAGTATTCAGATTAGGGTATCTTTTTATCTTATGGTCAGTCTTCTTGACCAGCCCTGTTTCGGTTAGCTTTAAAGTCTGCATCAAAATCACCCACATATCAACTGATATATAATATGCATCTAAAAGTATATAAATGTTTGGTTCAGCAGTTTTTCACACCATATTCCTATCTATTTTTTAGATAGTTGTATATTATAATAAAGATTTTTATTATTTCTTTTTCGATAAATATATCTACAAAATAGATAGTTATTTAAATAGGTTGAACACACCATATATCATAACCCCTATTACAACGCGCTCCCTACCCCGGGAGCGCTACACCCCCAACCCCCCCCATGAAAACTACACTAAAGTACAGGATAATAGAACTCATCTCAGCGGCAGGTCCTGAATTCTACTCAATCTCAGACATCGCAAAAAAATTGAGTGTTGCGTACTCACACGCACACATATTTGTCAAGAAACTCGCTTCTGAAGATGCTATCACAATACAGAAGATAGGTAATGTCTCAGTTTGCAGACCAAATCTAAAAAATGTTATGGCGCGCGCATACCTGACACAAATTGAAGCACGCAAAACATCTGAATGGATACGCAAGAACCCACAATCATCCAAGATAATGGAAAAAATAGAACTCATCAAAGATAATGTGCATTGCGTCCTGATCAAAAACAACAAGGTGATCATTATAGCACCAGAAAAAATAACAGGTGCTGATTTTACAATGTTTCGAAACAGAATAGTTGTAACACAAAGACAAATCGCACGACATAAAGGATCAGTGATTTTACACGGTGCAGAAAAGTACTGGGGTTTGATGGGGACTCATTAAAAAAAAGAAAACAAACAAAATAAAAACAAAAAAACAAGGAAAAGAAAAAAGATAAAGAATAAAAAATAAACAAGACAAATAACAAACAAGACAAATCATTCCAAAAGAGGTAAACATGCCTGCACTAACAAAAGAAGAAATGGAGAAACTGTTGGCAAAGTACAAAACACAGCTCGAGGTAGAGTTAACTCCTGAAAGCGAAGAAGTACAAAGTATAGGTGTGATACGGACAAGAGAATACAGCGAATTCAAGCAACAGTACCTGCCCAGGCACATGTCAATATATGAGAAAGCATGCAACCAGGCAGAAAAACTCTTCAAGATATCACCTGACAAGAAAAAAGCAGCAGCACTCCAGGAAAGCATAGAAATATGCCACCTAAACATAACACCTGCAGGGTCTTACACACTAGCTCTCGTATTCCCATTAATATACATAGTTCTCGGCGTGCTTGTATCTTTCATCCTAACACAAGGAGGAATATTTTTCCCAGCATTCTTCCTGATAACAGGAGCAATACTCATAGGACCACTCGGAAAGGCACCACACTTCATGGCAAACGGCTGGCGGATGAAAGCCAGCAACCAGATGGTACTTTCAGTATTTTATGTAGTTACATACATGAGGCACACATCAAACCTTGAACTCGCAATAGACTTTGCAGCAGAACACCTATCACCACCACTATCACTCGACTTTAAACGAATAATATGGAACATAGAGACAGAAAAATACTCCTCAGTCAAAGAAAGCCTTGACGCATACCTCGACAGCTGGCGCAAATGGAACATGGAATTCATCGAGTCCATGCAACTTATAGAAGGCAGCCTTCTCGAAGGCAATAATGATGCACGCGTAGCGATGCTTGACAAATCACTTGACGTCATACTCGAAGAGACATACGAAAAAATGCTCCATTACGCCCACGGCCTAAAAGCACCTATGACTATGCTACACATGCTGGGAATAATACTACCCATACTAGGTCTAGTCATATTACCTCTTGTTGTGAGTTTCATGGAAGGTGTTGCATGGTACCACCTTGCAGCATTATACAACGTAATACTACCTGCAAGCGTTTTCTACCTGGGAAAACAAATCCTCGCTTCAAGACCCACTGGCTATGGCAGTGTAGACATATCAAAAAATCCTGCACTAAAGAAATTCCGAAACTTCCGGCTCAAGCTGGGACCACAAGAAATTCTTATTAACCCAATCTATGTTAGCATATTCGTAGCAGTCACCTGTCTGTTCATAGCATTCCTCCCACTCATATTCCACATACTTATGCCCGGCTTTGACATAATAACAACAGTAGGAGGGGAAATAAAAACAATCAATGAATACCAACACGAGGAAGCCAAATTCTACCTGTTCGGCTACAAAGAATCACTGACCCCTGAAAAAGGAATCATAGGACCATTCGGTCTCGGAGCCGCACTGCTAAGTGTATTCATGCCACTATCACTAGGTCTTGCTGTCGGAATATATTACAAAACAAGAACCAATAACGTACTGAAAATAAGAGACAGAACAAAAAAACTCGAAGCAGAATTTGCATCCGCACTATTCCAGCTTGGCAACAGACTCGGCGATGGTTTTCCTGCAGAAATCGCATTCTCAAAAGTAGCAAATACCATACCGGACACATACTCCGGACAATTCTTCGGACTCGTGTCATCAAACATTGTCAGACTTGGTATGAGTGTGGAGCACGCCATCTTCGATCCTCAAAGAGGAGCAATACTCGAATATCCCTCAGACCTTATTGAAACAAGCATGAAAGTACTTGTTGAAAGCGCTAAAAAAGGACCACTCATCGCAGCTCAGGCACTGATAAATGTGTCCAGGTACATCAAGCAGATGCACAGTGTAGAAGAAAGACTCAAGGATCTCATGGCTGATACAATATCTTCAATGAAATCGCAGATCAAATTCCTCACACCAGTAATATCAGGAATAGTCATAGGCATAACCTCCATGGTCACAACAATCCTTGGAAAACTAGGAGGTCAACTACAGACTCTCCAGGCAGAAACATCGGCCGCAAGTGCTGGAGCAGGAGGAGCCGCCGCAGGACTCACAACATTATTCGGTGACGGCATGCCAACATTCTATTTCCAGATAATCGTCGGTTTCTACGTGGTACAGATAGTATACATATTGACGCTGCTTGTCAACGGCATAGAGAACGGATTTGACAAGCTGTCGGAAGAATACGAAGTAGGCACGAACATGACAAGAAGCACAATACTCTACTGCCTCCTGTCACTCGGAGTGATGCTGCTGTTCAACATGATTGCAGGGAATATTGTGGGAAGTGGGATATCTTAGATTGGGCGAATTATTAAAGAGAAATATCCTGAATTATATTGTGCGGCGGGGGCGGGACTTTCAAGTCTCAGGGGAACAACATTTGAACCCGCGGGGGACTTGGTAATCCCACCAGAGCTTCAATCTGGCGCTATAACCAAACTAAGCAACCCCGCCATTGCACAACGAAAAGTTTATATACTTTTCAAACATAATATCTATTGACTTGGTAGTTCCACCAGATCTTTGATCTGGTTTTTTCTTTATTCTCAATATGTTTTCAGCACTAATATGTATTCTTCATAGAATTCCATTCGCCTTACAGCACAATCAGAACAGTTCCGACCAGAGAAGAAGATATTTCAGGAAAACACCAATCATTCAGAGATTGTCTATATCAAGCAGGATGTTTACGGTTGAAATTTAGGTATTGTATAAGTTGTATTTAATAAATAACAGATGTTACACAAAAAAAGCAAACTATTTGGTTGCATACATCAATGCAGTATTAAATTTCTGATAAATTATTTCAACATCTTTGAAACCAACCTCTTTCAACCATTCTACTTGATCTTCTAATGGTGCTAGGCTGTTAAGGTATTTGTGGTGATGAGCCCATTCTTTTAGTGTTTCTTCATCTTGAGAATTTTCCACCAAATGATGAAAATGTTTTGCTTCATTCAGAGCAGCCTCCTCAGGGTTTCTGTAAGTTACTAAATCTCCAAAAATAAAACTTCCCGTTTTGTTGAGTGAATAGTATATTCTTTGAAAAAGTGATTTTTTATCTTCATCGGTCTCTTGGTGGTGAATACCAATCACCGAAACAACCAGATCATTCTCCTGTGGCAAGTCAATCACTGCATAATCTCCTCTAATAAATTCCACCCCATAGGCAGATAATCTATTTCTCGCACCATCCATCATAGTCTCAGAAAAATCAACTGAATAATACTTTACCCTGGGAAATCTCTTGAGCACCAATTCTGCGGTTAGACCAGTTCCCGCTCCTAATTCTAAAATCTGACCACACCTAGTAATTCCTTGTAGAATGGTACCAATTGATTCATGCAATTCCTTATGTCCTGGGATCGATCTAATAATATCCTCATCATATTTCTCAGTCTCATAACTATCATAATTTAATTCTTCAGGATCGACATTAGTCGGCATTTTTTTCACCTCGATAAGTCCAATCTCCCGTTGTTGAATTTTGCTCGTATGTTTGTAGATATTTCTGTAAGTTTGTATTTGCAATTTCAGTAATGGCTATAACAAATCTTTTCACATCTTCTTGATTATTTACAAGACTGAAGCTTGCCCTTACAAGGCCAGGAATGTTCTTTGTAATGCCTTGGTCAACTTCTTCAGAAATTAAATTATCGACTGATGGAGATAATCCGTGTAACTTTCTGATAAGCTCATATGTGCAGAATGATCCGGCTCGAACACCAACACCATATTCATTTGCAAGAATTTCTGCTGTTAGTCTATGATCAATTCCTTTTATGTTAAAAGGTAAGACGCTTCCTAATTCATCCGAGCCCACGTATACTTCTACATTTGAGAGTTTTTCTATTCCTACATATGCTTGTTCCACTATTGAAGATTCATGGGCGTGAATCCTTTTATACCCTATTCTCTCAATTATTTCAGCAGCTTTTCCTATTGCCAATGCACCAATTGCATTTGGTGTTCCCGGATCATGAGCTTGGACAGTGCTGAATCTCTTAATCTCTAAATCTCTTGTTATGTATGGCAAGTTTCCCCCACCTATCTGATATGGATCAGCATCATCAAAAAACTCTTTTGGCCCGACAAGAACACCTGCTCCAAAAGGAGCATACATCTTGTGACCTGAAAAAGCGATTAAATCTATATGTCTCGGATCTGAGGAGTCTAAAACATCAACTTGATTATGCTGAATTAACTGGCACACGTCCACCAGGATTTTTGCACCATATTTATGTGCCAATTCTGCCATTTCATAAATTGGTGGCTTGTATCCTGTTACATTGGAACTTCCAGTTATTGTTAGAAGTTTTATATCTCCTTTTGCAAGTTGTTTTTCAACCTCTTCAACATCAACTCTCCCCTTCGCATCAGTCTTGTATTGCACAATCTGTCCTGTCTGCAACCAAGGCAATAGATTTGAGGAGTGTTCTATATCAGAGACCAAGACTTTGCCAGGTATCTTGGACCATAGTGCAGCAGCGTGATTTATTGATTCTGTCGTGTTCTTTGTAAATACAACATAATTATCTTCTGAAGCACCTACAAAAGTTAGTATAATATCTCTTGCGCGTTCATACGCATCAGTAGATTCTTTGGATTTCTGTCCTGAACCTCTATGAACACTCCCGTAAAAAGTCAACGTTTTACGAATTTCCTCTTCCACCTCTCTGAAAGCAGAAGTTGTAGCAGCATTATCCAGGTCCACATATTTGGCACTGCCTGAAAGGGTCTCAACTACGAATTTGAGACAATCCTGCGAGAAGAGGCCCCCCACCCCCTCTTCGGCTTTATTTTGTAACTTCATAGTGGTCAGGGCTTGATCAAGGTATATAAATTTCGTCCCCCCCTAAGTGGGTTACTCAACAGAATATTTATAAAGAAAAGGCCACACCAAACAAGCTATGGAAGAAACACTGCTTGAGAAACTTGGCCTCACAAAAGGGGAGATAAAAGTATATCTTGCTTTGGCACTGTAGCAGAATCTAGTGGTTTAAATATAAGTCCTCCTTGATGGTTTTGTAAGGTAACATCACCAAAAAGGAGGTTGATAATAATGGATGTTATACACTCGACACTTAAAAACTTCTCGTTTGTGAAGGATATAAAT
>JABMQF010000014.1 GCA_013203345.1 Candidatus Woesearchaeota archaeon | reverse complement strand
TTTTCGCTCGCTAGGTGGCAGCAGTAGCACAAGCAGGGTTGTTGTTATTATTGGTTGTGGGGGTGCAAGCAGGGTTGTTGTTATTATTGGTTGTGCGGGTACAAGTAGGGGTGTTATTGCTGGAATTGTTGTTATTACTGGAAATGTTGCGGGTGCTGGCAGGGGTGTTGTTGGCTGTGTTGTTGTTGGAATTGTTGTTGCAGGATTTGTTGTTTGTGCGGGTGTTTGCCGTGTTGTTGCTTGAAGGGTGGGATTATTCAACAAAAATCTCTATTTCTCTTCTAAAAACAACATAAAAAATCAAAACCTTTTTAAATGATTATTTCGTAGATGATTTATAACTGCAGTTATTAAATTACAGCTTCAAACAGTGTAAAACCGCTGTTTTCAGTTTCAGTGTGGTGTATTGATGGAAAAAAAGAGGTTAGTGATAGCGTTTCTTCTAGTTTTATTATTATTAGTGCTAATACCTTTTGTTTATGCAGGATGTTGTCAAGGTATTATTGGATGCTCTCGTGCTTTTTTTTCAAGTGAATGTTCTACTCTTGCTGAGTTTAAAACAGAGGAGTGCGAGGAATTAGACAGTTGCGAGGTTGTTGCTTGTTGTCATGATATTCCGGGAATTCCTAAGGCAACATATCGTGCCACTTGTCTTGCGATGCGTCCTGTCCCTCCGATTATAAGTACCATAAAACCGTTCACAACAAATCCTGCTTCTGAGACTGCTCGCGCTGAGCTTATTTGCTCTTCTGATAGTCTTCCTTGCTCTTATGTCAATTGCGAGAATGAGAATTCTGTTGGTTGTATGTGTGGTGCTACAGTTACTTCAGAGGGGAATCCTTTTTGTTGTTCAAGAGATAATTTTGTTTCTTCGTCTTTCGGAGAGTGCACTTCCAGTCCTGGGTGTGGTGTTACTGATTTTTACTCGATAAGTGGTACGGTTAGCTCATCTGGGGGAGAACCAGTAGTTGGTGCACAGATTCATGCTGCTGGAAAGAATGCTATTACAGGAGCAGATGGTAGCTACACTATTGAATTTATTCCTGATTTTTCTTCAGGCACAGTCGAAGCGGAAAAGGGCAGTTCATCTAACATAACACCTTTTTCTGTTGATGGTGCTAATGTTTCCGGTCTTGATATACTGCTTGATGTTGTTTCAATTATTCCTGAAGGTGTTGAGATATGTACTAATGGTATTGATGATGATGGTGATCAGTTTGGCTGGGACTCTACTAGCGAAGGCGCAGGAGATATCAGTGATAGGTGCGATCCTGATTGTGCAGAACATTTCGGTTTGAATATTAGACGGGCTGTAACTCCTACTTATTACAATCCTTCTGGTGAGTATTATCTTCAGGATGATGGGACCTGGCGCGATCTCTGTTCTGATCGTTTTGATAATGATTGTAATGGTCTTGAGGATTGTGAGGATGCTGCTTGTTTTGATAAAAGCCCTTATTGTATGGCTACTTCATGCGGTGATGGTGTTATAAATTTCCCTAATGCAGAGGGTATATACGAGCAGTGTGATATGGATTATGATACTGGTTTGGGTAATGACTCTTTATGTCCTGGTAAGTGTATACCTTCTGATGAGTTGAGGGAGTGTACTTGTCTTTATGAGGCTGTTTGCGGTAATAGTGTGATTGATGAGCCTCTTGAGGATTGTGATGGTATTTTTGTTGCTGCGGATGATATGTGGAATCCTGCTCAGTACAATACTGGTTCTGAGTGTACAATTGATGCTTGCGGAAAGCCTGGTTCTACAAGGCCTTGTCAGTGCCCCCCTGCTCAGGTTTGCGGAAATGATGTTCGTGAAGCTCCCGAGGAATGTGACGGCACAGACAAGTCTCAGTGTGGTGATGATGCTTGTAATCCTGATTGTACTTGTCCTCCGCAAGATTCTGTCTGCGGTAATAACCTGCTGGAGCCTGGCGAGGATTGTGATGGTACTCTGTCGCTTGATACCCATTATTGGGATGTTTTCAAGACTCGTAAGTTTGGTTGCAGAGTTTCTACTTGTGCAATACCTCAACCAGAGGATTACTCTGATACTTTTTATCAGGAGGAAATTTTGAATATTATTGGTGTTGATTCTGCTTGTAAATGTCCAACTAAATGTAAGGAAAGCCCTCCAGGACCTGTACTTAAGGAGCTAAAGCAGAAGAAGTTTGAACGTGCGATACTTCTTAACTGGTCTGATGAGTGTATCAATGATAATGTTGAGGCTTACAATGTTTATCGCTGTGGAGCCACAGGTCCTGGCGGTGAGGGTTGTGATCCTGAAGAGGGCGCTATTTTCAATATCATAAATGGCGCGCCTATTTCTGCGCAGACGCAATTCTCAGACACTGTTTTTGAGGGTAGTAATCCTGGTGATCCAAAGTATTATTGTTATCGTGTCGAGGGAGTGTATAGCGGCATGATACATCCACCTAATAAAAAAAAGTCAGCTTTTGATGCGGATATTCATTGTATGCGTGCCGGAATGGAGCAGTGCTTTGACTTTCACGCATTCTACCCATTAGCAGATGAGTTCTGTGCAGGTCACAATTTCAATATCAGATCAACATGTGATGAGAACAACACTGTTGTGATGGTTGAAGATCCTGAGGAGAAGGTCAACTGTAATGAGCCTGAGGAAGATTTTGGTGGTTTCATGGATTATGTCTGTGTTGGGCCTTATGCAGAGGTGCATCCTACTCTTGCAGGCCTGACAAAGTGCGTGCCCAAATCTGTTTGTGATTATTGTAATGATCCTTTTGGTATTTTTGGTTATTCCAGTAGCGGCGGAGGTCGCTGGGATTTGAGTTTTGAGTTCCTTCTTGGAACTGATTTTGGTAGTGCACCTGAGCGTAAACCAACAGAAAGGGAGAAGGCTCAGAGACTTGCGTATACATCATGTCCTGCGCTTGATATCTGTTATATGGATTATTCAAATACTGTTGCGAATCGTTTCTATTCATACCCTTCTGATGCTTCTTGTTATGATTTTAAGTCATACAAAGCATGCGTAGAGTTCAATGAGTCTTTCGGCGGAGGTAATTGTGAGTGGGAATGGCATCCGCTTCATGGTGAGCTTGGTGTTGGTGTTTGCCGTACTAACATAACAGAGGAGCAGGAATGCTACCGTTGTCATGATCCTGAGAATGAGGTTTTCGGAAGGTGTGATAGGGATTCTTGTGCGCTTTTCGGTAAGTGCTATTATGACCGTGCCAATCTTCGTGGCGAGCATGATTTTTATGCTATGCTGGCAGAGATGACTGAAGAAATTCCTTTCAAGTTTGCGCAGCAGGAGCATGACGATGCTTTCTATCGTTGTACTCACGAGCGCGAGATTTCTTGCGCGAATTATGATTCAGAAGAGGATTGTATTGCGTCAGCAGGACCTTATTCAATAACTGGTTCTGAGGTTATAAAGTCAAATGCAACTGTTGATGTTTATGGGTATATGGAGGGTAAGAAGTTCGTAAAGACCGCAGGAACAAATGATATTATTACACCTAGCGATGATTTTTTTGGTTTTGGCAGGTGTCAGTGGTTTTCACCACCTCATAATTTCAATGTATCTCAGTTTGAGGCAAATGACACTCTGATAATAAACACTACAGGGACTTACACAGAGGGTGTGTCAAAGTGTGTTAAGAATTCTGATGATTCACCTCCTATTGTTGTTTTCCAGAGAAGGCAGACAAGACCCGACTCGCCTTATTCTGAATCGACTGAGATAAAGTATGTCTCTGATTGTGGTGCCACCGGATTTCCTGATGAGAGTCCCGCGCCAGTAATAGATAGTGTTCCTGATTGTCGAAAGGACATAATACCTCCTGTTACATCTGTTCCTCATTATAACAATCTTACCAACCCTATGCGTATTGCAGGTGTGTTTGAGTTCCCTGCGGTGGTATTTGATGATTCTCTTGATTACTCAAGTTCAAGTTATTATCCTAAGACTTTTGCGTGCGTCTCTTCAGATGGTTTGGATTGTTATCCTAATGGTAGCGCAAATCATGTTGGTCGTGACCTGGGCAATAGGATTGCTTGGGATAATGTGGGCGCATCAGTTTCATATAATTTTTCTGATGGTTTCCAGACTGGCAGGCACACTATAAGATTCTTTTCAGAAGATATATCTCATAATCTTGAGCAGGTCAAGTCATTCCCTGTATTCATTGACGCAGACCCTCCAAATGTGGATATCAAATTTTCTAATATATCTTATGAGACTGAGGAGGATATTTGGCGTACCAATCTTACTATGAACTTAGATATTCTTCATCCGAATCCTGATGATGATCAGAATGCGTTGTGTAACGTGAAACTTTTCATAGGCAATGTTTCAATATATCCATTGCAGGATATTATGGATGAGTTCAACAATAGCTGGGAAAAGCAGTATAATGAGCTTCCTGATAATCACTACACATTATGGTACCGCTGTGAGGATGATGTTGGAAACATAGCAGAAGAGAATCTGACTTTCATAATTGATGGGGATAAATCAGTGACAAATCCTCAGCCAAGAGGAGCGTTCAACAGTGGCAATCAGATTATTAGTGTCGAGACTGGTACAAATGCTGAGTGTCATTATTATTACTCTACAGAAGACGTACCAGAATTTGCGGCAAATATTACATTCCACCCTATTATGTTTGAAACTATGACTCCTTTTAAAGTGACTGGTTCTGCAGAAGTTACAACGACAATTCATCGTTCAAATGTCAATGTGGGTCATGGTTACCATCGTTATTATGTTAAGTGTCTTATGATGACTGATGGCAAGCTTCGTGGAAATGCTGCTGATGAGATAAGGTTTGCTGTTGATTTGGAACCTCCTTCAACTTCTTTCAGGACGAGTGTTCAGCCGTATAATGGTTGGTACAATACAGATATTATAGCAGAGCTGAAATGTGGAGATCCTCCTCTTTATGGTGAAGGTCTTGACTGGCGCTTCGGCTGCAATAGGACATTCTACTGTATAGGTTTGGATTGCGCTTCTGCAGAGGGTGAGTGGAGGCAGTACACAGCTCCGTTGGAGTTATTCGACACAACTTATATCAGTTACTTCTCTACTGACAGAGGAGGGAATATGGAGCCTGCTGTACAGAATGTTTTGTTCCAGATTGATAAGCAGGCACCGGAAATATCTATTGAGTTCTTGCTTGGTAATATTTCAATTGAAGTGCTTGTGCTCAATGAGCTTTACACGATAAGGGTTAATTCATCAAAGCCGTTCATAAGTCCTGCTGTATCCTTACCTATTCTGGCGTACAATACAGAACCTTCGAGATTTGCCGATGAGGTGAGACTTCTTCCTACAGATGATCCATCTGTTTGGGAAGGTGCGTTTTTTTATGAGAACATCAATGCTAATAGAGGATTTGAGGGTGAGGCATTATTTACTGCATCTGGTTATGATAATCATAATGTTTCTGGTTTTGGTTTCGCTAACATAAGTATTGATACAAATCCTCCTGATATGCCTGTTGTCGAGCCAAGTCTTGAGCAGCCGTCCCCTGACGCTTCTGATTATGCAGGGTTAGGTTATCCTCTTCATTACTACAACGGAACTTACTTCACCAATCAAGATAGTCTTTTCATATCTGGTTACACAACAGAGTTCCTTGATATGATTGCAGTCACATCTGATGGTGGTTCAGAGTCTGAATTGATATATTCTCAGACACCGACTCATGTTGATTATAATGATATTATAATATCTGGTTTTGAAGGCCGTCATGAGATAAAGATTTTAGGAGATGTTACGCGAAGGGTAAATAGCAGTCACTTTATAGGATTTGACAGCGAGGAGATTAACATAGGTCCTAAGAAGGCGTATGGTGAGTATGGTATGTTTTATGATGTGACGAGTGCTGCTTATCGTGGTGGTGATGAACAGTATACTTCTGTGATGATATATCCTGTGATAGAGGAGACATTGAGGCTTGACCGTGAGATTTTATTTTATGACAAGGAGACTCCGTCGTACTGGTTTGGTTTCGATGTGCCTTTGATACCTTTCCAGAACACTTCATTCTATTTGAAGTCGTATGATGACGCTCGTAATCTGATACGGTATCCTGCTATAAGTGTTGAGCAGCCTTATCTTGTTTTCTTCTCTGACACTATGCCACCTAGGGTGATGGGTCATTTCCCAGGGGATGGCTCGACAAGTATGACTACGATGGATGTTTACATTGTAGTAAAAGAAGGTCGTGATGAGTCTGGCATTTTCATGGAGGACATTAATTTCACGATTAACAATGAACCTGTTTCGTATGATATTGAAAAGCTTACGTATCTTGAGGATATTGATCCTATTAATGATTATTATAGGATTTTCTTCCATGTTGATAATTTGGAGGATGGAGAATATGATGTTTCCATAGAAGGTTCTGATCTGGCGATGAACCCTTTTTCAGAGGATGGCACTTCGTCTCATTGGGTGTTTAATGTTGATAGGACACTTCCCGCACGACCTGAGTTCCGTTTGAATGGTGGTTTCAAAGGTCCTCCAGAAGATACAAGGTGGTATGCTCGCTCCACAGATGGTTTCGTGGTTGATTTCAGTAATGAAGAAAATCCTGTGGAGGTTGTTGATATTCTTATGGAATCCGCACCAACAGAAGGCGGGGCCGCGACATGCGTAAGGGAAGGGGAATCCGGGCTCGTAGAAAGAAAATACTGGACTGGTACAATATACTCGTCTGAAAGTCTGGATTTTGCGCCTGGAGCCATCCATGATAGTATAGATGAAGGAGAGACCAAGAATTACACAATAAACGGCACAGAATATGAGGTCACAGCATTGATTATTACGGAATGGTGGGATGGAAGGTACAAGCTAAAGATAAACGGGGAGGTCACCAGCGAACTCGGACCAGGTGATATTCAGATTCTTTCAGATGGCACTTTTTTGACCGTAGATACTTTAGTGGAGCCCGAGGAAGGACCTGATTACTTATCTTTTTATCTGGGTGAATTTACAGGAGAATTGATTGAAAAAGAGGCCCCTGAAGAACCCGAAGACCAGTCAAATATATTCCATTGCACATTCACTTCGCCAAAAGTTGTCACAGATGGCACTTGGTCAGACTTCGGTGTCATTGTCAGAGCGCATAAGACATTGAATGATGGTAGTATTTCCAATGATGGTTATTATGGTCCTTTCCTTTTCACGGTCGATGATCAGCCTCCGAATTTCGTACTGAGTTTCAATAATCGTTTCAGGGACAATTTTGATCTTGAGATTCGTGCATTTGTCTACAATGAGCATCACCCTCTTTTTGCGGATTTGGAATTCCTTGGAGAACATCATGCTCCTATCATATCAAATAATAATGGGAGTGCCTACTTGTTCATATGGGAAATAGAAGACTACCAGAAGGCAGATGAGGGCGAACATGACATGACAATAACTCTGGCTGATTTTGCGAGGAATTCAAAATCTATTGAGATGTCAGGTTATCTTGACCTTACTGCTCCAAGTATAGAGAACATATCTATTGATATTTCAAATACTACTATTAATATAGGTGATAAGATTTTTACATCTTCACCTAACGTGACAATATCAGGCATTTTCGTCGATGATGATATTGATGCTGTTTGGATTATTGATTCAGAAGGCCAAAAGGAGATGGCCACACTATATCTTGATGAGTCAGGGACTCCAATATCATTCAATGTTTCTGTAAGGGTTCCAAGTCCTGAAGCAGGAACATCTATCGATGATCCATTCGAGCTTCCATTGATGAATTATTTCATAATGGTCAATTTTGTCAATGATATAGAGATTTTTGTAAAAGACAAGGCAGGTCATATCAGCAGGAAGGATCTTCGTGTTATCACAGATGTTGAGGGCCCAGTATCTCCAACATTCTGTATTGGAGAGGATTGGAGCTGTATTCCTCTATACTAGTCACTTGAATTCATAATTGATCACTGAGATTTGAAAAGATGTCTGGACACAATGAGACAGAGATTTGTTTTTTTAATCCTTGTAAGTTTTGTTTTACTTAGTTCTTTTGTTATGGCGGCTGAAAGGGTTTCTGATGTTAGACCAACAATCAATGTTGTGTTCAGCGAGCCTGTCGCAATAATAAATTATTTCTTGACTGGCGATGATGATGGCAAGGAGTATTCTGTTAATATGGTGACTCTTGATGGAGAGACTACTTTTGCTTTTGTTCCTTCTAAATCGTTGCAGAATGGCAGGTATACCTTTGAATTATACGCTTCTGATATTGTTGGTAATGCGCAGAATTATTTTCATGAGTTTGAAGTTTTTATCGCGGGCAATTCTATAACTCTTGTACAGCCCAACAGCATTGGTGTTGCCAACGCAACAACTTTTCCCGTCTCTATTAATACTTCAATACCTTCTGTCTGTAAGTACACAGGAATACGCGTTCCTTCTTATGATGATATTCGTTTAAGGTATTTTGATATAACTGGTAATGCTTCAGAAGGGGCGGCTGTTCAGCATCATACAATACATGAGTTTTCTGTGGATCCTGATTTTCCTAGGAACATATATATTGTCTGTAAGGACAATCTTGGCAGGGAGAATTTTGTTGATTTTAAGTTATATTCTGATATTACTCCTCCAACTTTAAGATTTGTTCGTTTCAATCCTAATCCTATTGTTGAGTATCCTCCCGAAGGTGAACTTTCCTCAATGCTTAGTGTGACTGCTTCTGAGCAGGTCATTTGCAGGTGGGCCTATGATGAAAATACTTCTTATAGTGTGATGAATATAATGCCCGGTTACAACCCTAATGATTTTGATGCTTATATGGATGTAAATACTCGGTTGATGGTTTTTCCAGGAGATACTGTCAAGGGATCATTTATTTATTATATTCAGTGTGAGGATAGGGCACGTCTGCGTTCTGTACGAAGACCGTCAAACATCGATGTTGACTTGACAGGTGGTCTGCAGCTTAGGGTAATATCTCCTAAGTCTTTTTCAAGAAATACTGATGTGATGCTCAATCTGACAACTAACAGGAGATCTTTTTGTGTTTACAAAGGTCTTACTGCTGGTTCAGGCGATCCTGTTGATTATTCAAGTCCTGCGTCTAGTCTTTCATCATCTTTTGAGAAGTTGTCTACTATTCATTATAGACACATAGGCACTCGTTCTTCAGGTAGTTATTCTATAAACATTCATTGTGAGGTTCCTGCGGGAGTTGGTCTTGAGGCAGCACCTGTTGACCAGTCTTACACTTATGTGATTGACACAATCCCTCCTACAAAGCCTACTGTGAACACGACCACACCTGTCTGCGGTAACACTCTCACAGCATCTTTTTTTGCAAATGATTCTCAGTCAGGAATATCTAAGTATAACTGGTATCTCGGAACAGCTTCAGGTACTTTCTCGAACGGCACAACAGAATCAACATCTGTTTCAGTATCTCAGTACAATAATGGTTCTGCGCTTGTGCTTAATGATGCTGCAACTTATACTTTTAACGTCGAGGCTATTGATGGCGCAGGTAATGTTGGTCCGCGCGGAGTGTCGAGTCCTATATCTTTTGATTCTACTGGTGTGAATTGTGATACAACTCCTCCAGTCATCTCACTGATGATGTCAGAGACAGGAGATTCAGTATCTATAGAGTGTTCTGATGATGCGTCGGGTTGTAATTCGATGGATTCTCGTTATGGGACTTCTTATCAGCAGCCCTGCAACGTGACGCAGCCTTATCTTAATCCTTCTGTTATTGCGCTTTTCCGAACCACGGTTGTGTGCTGGAGCATTTCTGACAACGCAGATAATGTTGCGTATGGTTCCCAGGTGGTGGATTTCAACACGTCCCTTCTGCCGCCAGAGGCTGTTGCCTGCATAGGTGGTGTTGATGCTGATGAGGATGGATATGGTGAGCGCTGCCCATTAGGTCCTGATTGTGATGATACTGATCCTGAATTGACTGTCGGGTGTTTGAATGGTTGTGTCATGGATCTCGATGGTGACGGGTATGGCAAGGGTTGCAATGCGGGAAATGATTGTAATGGTAGGAATCCTGACCTAACAACATCCTGTCCTAATAATTGTATTTCTGATAATGATGGTGATGAGTTTGGTCTTGGTTGTGATGAGGGGCCTGATTGTAGTGGTGACGATTCCACTATGAGTATTAACTGCCCAAATGGTTGTATTGATGACAATGATGGTGACAGGTATGGGTTGGGTTGTGCTGTTGGTTTTGATTGTGATGGAGAGGATTACACTCTTATGACTGATTGTGATAATGGCTGCATTCAGGATACTGATGGTAATAACATTGGTATGGGTTGTGATGAAGGATTTGACTGTGATGGTGGTGATCCTTCACTTACCAACGATTGCCCGAATGGTTGTGTTTTTGATGAGGATGGTGATGGTTTAGGATTTGGATGCCTTGATGGGCTTGATTGTAATGGTATGAATCCTTTTGTTAGTGAGGATTGTCCTAACAATTGTGTTTCTGATAATGATGGTGATGGTTATGGTTGGGATTGTGATAAAGGTTCTGATTGTAATGATACTAATCCTTATGTGAATCTTGATTGCACCCAAACTACTGACTGTAAATATGATCATGATGGTGATGGGTTCGGTCTTGGTTGTGAGGCAGGTTTTGATTGTGATGATTATGATGAGTTCATGATTACTAACTGCACTGATAATTGTACTTATGATGAGGATTGTAACAGTCTTCCGGATGTGTGGCAGGAGAATTATTTCAATAATACTGTCTGTACAGATCCTGATACTTGTGATACTGAAGCAGATCCGGATGATGACGGTTACACAAATATTGAGGAGTATAGAAGAGGTTCAGATCCTCTTGAGAAGGATGAGGTGTTTGTCTCTCCTGAAATACCTTCAGAGTCTTTGGATGCTGATGGTGATGGTATGCCTGACGCTTGTGAGCGTATGTATGGTTTGAATCCTGCAGATCCTTATGACGCTGATCGTGATCCTGATTCAGATGGTTTACCTAGTTCTTTTGAGTGCGGGTATAAAGAAGGGATGTGTGTCAACTGGTTGAATCCTACTTCTCCTGATTCTGATAATGATGGTGCTGATGATGGTGAGGAGATTGACGCAGGTACTGATCCTTGCGATCCTGATTCAAAGCCTGGCGCAGGCATCATCCCGATAATCTTGATCATCATTGGATTGTTGATGATAATTGGGAGTACAGGGTACCTTATCTATAAGAGATATTATATTCCATTGGTTTCGCCACCACCGAAGCCAACTGCAGTTCCTGGCGCAAGAAGACCTGCGCAGGGAAGAGTAGGAGCAATGCCTGGGGCCCGGACTGGTTCGCGGCCTCGGCGATTAGCTCATCATAGAAGACATACAGGGCCTGCTTTGTCGAGAGATCTTCTTGAAAAGGAGCTTGAGAAGCGGGCGAAGGAAAGAGAAAAGATATTGAGTGCTTTCGGAGAGCGTAAGATATTCCCTAAGACAAAGAGGTTGAAGAAAAAGTTTGTTGATCGTTCTGTGAAACCGGCCGCACCTGCCACTTCCGAATCTGCTCGCCAAGCCGAACATCCTTCTCACGTCAAAAATCTTTCAAAGATGGTGGGAGAAAATTTTGTTGATAGACTTTCTAATTTAACAAAGAAGGAAGCAGATTATATGGGTCGGCTTGCTTCAATATCCCAAGACAAGGATATTGCTCTTGATAATGATCATGTTTCAAAGTTGGCGTCAATAACAAAGAAGGTTACAGAAGATGGTAAGAAGATGGATCATCTTGAGAAGGCATTCAAGGAATCTGATATGGATAGGCTGGATACTTTCCTTACATCTGGAAAGCGTGTTGATACTTTCATAAAAGAGCATCATGATGCGAAAAAGGATGCCCTTTCTGATCTTTCAAATATATCAGAAGGCAAGGAAGGTTTTGATGCCCTTTCTGATCTTTCAAAACCCAAAAGGAAAGATGTTATGGGTGAGTTGGCAGAGATAACATCTGATAAGGCTCGTAAGACTGCTCTGTCCAAGATGGATGATATATCCTCTATTGAATCCAAGGAAGATCTGTTCAAAGCATTCAGTAAGATGTCTAGAGATAAGCATGTTGATAAGAATGTGTTTGAGGTACTTCTTTCTTACATGCTCAAGTCTGGAAAAGTTTCTAAGCGGGATGTGTCTGAGATTTTGTTCGCTCTAGAAGAGCAGGGAGTGATTGATAAGAAAGATCTTTCAGAAGTTTTTTTTAATCTAGGTATAAAATGATAATTTATTATTAGTGGATCATAAAGGAGGTCATGTTGATGTATGATATTATGAAAGACAGGAAAGCTCAGATTGCAGGGCAGATATTCATCTACATTATAGCGATTGTTGTTGTTGGTCTGATAATTGCTTATGGTTATTCTGCCATTAAGAGTTTCACCCAGCGTGGCGAGGAAGTAGAGTATATATCATTACGAACAGGTCTTGAGAACTCTGTGAAGTCAATTGCTTCTGATTTTGGATCGATCAAGCGTCCTGGAATTAACATACCTGGAAAGTATAAGATGGTTTGTTTTGTCGAGAAGGGTCATTCTGAGTCGACTATACGTGATACTGCTCTATGTCAATCACTTCCAGGGCTGAATGATTATTACCAACCCCTAGTATGTTCGGCTTGGACAACTGGCAGGGATAATGTTTTCATGATACCTGATGGCAGTGATGCGTTTGATGTTGGAGATATAAAGATCAAAAATGATGGCAAGCCTTATGCTGGTCCTTTTATTTGTTTTGAGGTTGCAAACAATAAGATAAATCTTCAGCTGAAAGGATTAGGTGATAAGGTAGAGGTATCAGAGTATAGCTAAGATGACAAAGAAGTTAGCGTGTCCATGGAGGCACTCGAGAAAAGCGCAGGCAGAGAGTCAGTTGAACTGGATTTTTATATTGATAGTCGGAGCAGTGATACTTGCTTTTTTTACATTAATTGTGGTGAAGCAGAGAGGGGCTGCAGAGGCTAAGTTTGCTGGCAAGGTTTCTCAGCAACTTAACACTATACTTGTCGGGGCAAAGGTCGCTTCAGGCAGTGTGCAGATAATACCCACTCCTGATGTATCTATACGTTTCACTTGCAATGATTATTATATTGGTCCTGCTAGTCAGAGACTGGGAAATCGTGTGATGTTTGCTCCAGAATTTATTGAGGGTAATAAGCTGATAACCTGGACTTTAGATTGGAATGTTCCTTTCAAGTCAACGAGTTTCCTTTACCTCACATCACCTTTTGTAAGGTATTATATTGTGGGTAGGGATGTTACTGATCCTGCTGCTATGTCTTTGTTTGATTCAGTTCCCAATCAGCTTAACAAGCGCCTGATATCTTTATCTGACTTTGAATTAGTCAGGGACGACGGCGACAAGAATTTGAGGTTTATTTTTGTTGATTTAGGAAGAGAGTCTTTCGACATACCTGCTGCTTTGGAGGATGTTGATTTGTCAGGTCTTATTGTTGATACTGAAGGACATCGTGTCAGGTTCCTTGTAAGATCTGTTGATGCACTGATATCTTCTGGACCTTACTACACGTATACTGAGAATGAGGTTATGTATGGTGCTTTTTTCAGCGACAATGAGGAGATGTATAGTTGTATCATGGAGCGCGCGTATAATCGGTTGAACATGGTGTCTCGTGTGTTGTTAGAGAAGTTCAATATTATGGCTCCTGATTACGAGTCGACTAGTTGTGAAGGTCTTTACAGAGATAACCCTGAGTTGAGCAGGATGATTATAGCAACAGAGTCGTATCATCCGGATTATTCAGAAGTGGGCAGTCTTAAGAGTGAGCTTAGGGAGAAGAACCAGTTAGCACAGCTCAGGTCTTGTCCATTGCTGTATTGATTATTAGTATTATTGTTACCTTGTTGTTATTATTGTTACATTGATTATGATTTGGATGTGTTATGGTGAATATGAGGTTGATTATGGCAAAAAAACGGATTGGTGGAAGGTCTGCTCAGTTGAAGATGGGTGAGACAATTGCTATAATGTTCATATTTTTCGTGCTGTTGATAATAGGGGCAGTATTTTATATGAATCTTCAGCGTACAACTACCACAAGAGAGATTGCTGAGGCGTATGAACTAAGAGCTGTTGAATTATCTCAGACAATATCTTTTCTTCCCGAGGCTCAATGCACTGATTCAAATGTTGTAAGAGCAAGCTGTTTTGATCTTTACAAACTGATTGGTTTGTCAAAAGTGGCAGAGACTCCTGCAGGTCTTGATTTGTATTCAAGAGAGTTTGGCACAACAACTATTAAGCTTTTAAAGATGTATCCTGGTGAGAGTGAGTGGGTACTTTATGATAATCAGAAAGAGGAGTTCACAGCTGCTCCTGTAAGTCACATACCTATTATGCTTTACAACGCGACTTCAGATAAGTATTATTTTGGGGTGCTTGAAATTACAACGTATAACTGATATTATGAGGATTAAGATGGTCAAAAGAAAGAACATGAGAAGAAAAGGTTTCGCAGGTAAGAGCAGAAGATCTCAGATGGAGATTATGGGTCTTATGGTTGTTGTGATACTTTTGATAGTTGGTGTTCTTTTCGCGCTTAAGTTTGTTGTTTTAAAGAAGCCCGCAGAGACGCGTCAGGAATATTCGAGGACGCAGATGGCGTCTAATATGGGTCTTGCTTTGATGTCTGCGACAACTGAGAATTGCAGAGAAACTGCAATAAAGGATTTGTTGATTGATTGTGCGCAGTGGCCTGAAGCAGGGGGAACTATAACTTGTGGTGATGGTTCTGGTTCCTGTGATTATGTTAACAGGACTATAGGACACATACTTAACAGCACTTTGAATCAGTGGAGGGTGCGTTATTATTTTTCTGCATCCACTAGCAACATTGCAGAAGACAGACTGGTTTATCATACAAATGGGGATTGTACAATGGAGCGGCCTAAGCCAGGTGAGTCTGAATCATTTTTCTTACCCACAGGCAGGGGTATGATGACTCTTAGGATGTTTATTTGTAGTTAGTTATTTAGTCATTGGTGATAATATGAAAAAAGCAGGAAAAAAGGGCATGTCGGATGTGCAGAGAAATATTCTTATAGCACTTATATTATTGGTTGTGATAATACTTCTTGCACTTTCTCTTACGCGTAACCTGTTGGGACGGTTTGGAGGTTAATGTTTGAAAAATATTACATCACGGAGAGCTGAATTCAACACTCTTCTAGCTCTTGTTATTGCAGTCATGGTAATGGTAGTTATTTTTGCTTTAGGATATAAGATAGTTGTGGGGAGCAATAAGATGGCTGATGATGAGGTGTGTCGCTTGAGTGTTTTTGCTGCACATCAGGCTGCTTTGCTTAAAAAAATGTCAGCTGAGAGAATTGATATTGTCCCGAGTTTTGAGTGTGATGCAAAGCAGATTTATGTAGAGCCAAAGGATGTCAGCCGTGGCGGAAGCCAACGTATCAATAAGGATCTTGTGAATGGTCTTATAGCTAAAGAGATGCATAAATGTTGGGGACTTGTAGGTTCAGGAAAACTGGATCCTTTCCGTCATTTCTGGCTTAGGGGTGATAAGACTTATTGTCTTAGATGTTCTGTGATTCGCTTCACAGATGAGTTCAAGGAGGCAGCGGCGACTCAGAATTATGAATTACAAAATTTACATTATTGGATGGCTGTTAATAGAGTTCCAGGTCAGAGGGAGACATTCTATGAGTTTATGTATGGTAGACCTGCTGCCGAGAGTACTTTGACAGAAATGTTGGGAAATCCTGTTACATATGATTTAGATAAAGACTATGTTGTATTTTGGCGCTCGACAAAATCCGGCAGGCTTGGCGAGTTTCTGGTAAGGACTCCTTTGCTTCTCACAGGAGTTTTTGGTGCTGCTCATGTTATTGGTTACGGAGCAGGATCCATGATGCACGATAATATGCTTTTACAGGGTGTTTTTTTAACAGCCAATGAAGCTCTTGCCGGCCAAATCACAATTGAGGGTGAAGGAGAAGAAGATGTTTGCACTATGTTGCTTAATTAAGGTGTTTTAATGAGATTATTGAATTCAAAAAAGTCGATGTCTTTCAAGTTAATGTTAGGTATTATTATGATGATTATTCTTATTTTGGTTTTAATTCCATTATTTGTTAATATTTATGAAGGAACTGAAAAGATGGCGTATGATGCTCAGTGCAGAGCATCAGTCATGGCATATTCCAAGATTAACAGCCTACCTGTTAGTGGCGAGTCTGCTAGTTCTGCAGAGATTGATTGTCCGACAAGGTTTTTGTCAATACCTGATGACCGGCCTCTTGAAATGAATAGGGATATAGCAAATCTGCTTTATAATTGTTGGAATAATTATGGTGAGGGCGAGATACTTTTGTTCCGTCAGACAGAACAGAAGTTCTGCGCTTTGTGCTCTGTGTTTGATTTTGAGGACAGGTCTGGAAGTCTGTCTGGATTTATACCTTATATTGCTACTGAGCGTATACCTACAAGATTACCTGGTGGTACGCGCCCGACATATTATGAGTATATCAATGGTGCTCCTTTTCCTGAACAGGATTTTACGCAATATTCGTCTCATTCGCTGGACAAGAGCAAGAAGTATATGGTTGCTTACACATCATATCGTGATAGTTTTTTATTAAGGATGCAGGAGGCGCTAAGACGTAATTCTGAAATGATTACTGTAGGGACTATTATTTCTTTTGTATCCCCTCTTGCAGGAGGTATTTCTTTTGTAGGCATAACTGCTGGAGCAGCAACAGCTGCCATTATTTTGGATGAAATAGGGTGGGAGTCAGGTGTCATCCTCACAGAATACTCCGGGGATTCCCTCCTGCAGGCGGGCTGCGAAAATCTCCCTGTAAGAATGATTCCAAGAGAGTATAGGCCGTGAAAACAAGAGAATTGTGTAAATACTTGTGAATCACAAAACATTAATAAATCCAAATGATTGATGTCACGTCATGGTATGGCGTCTGGACATAAAAGATAAGATTGAGGTGCGAGGGGATAAACCTGATTTATGCTGCCCTCCGCATTGCATTCCTCACAAGTTGCCTTTCACAAGACCCATCACTGATGAGCCTTGCCATTACCATGATGCAAGATGGCGGATGGCACATCACATCCCTTTCTGCTATATGTTCTGCCCGCACCACAGTACAATGATGAAAGAATACAGGGAACACAAGGAACACAGAGAACACAAGAAACACATGAGAAAATAGTGCCTTACATGAAACATAAGTAATAAGTCAATACTACATTCTGTCTGCAGCACCAACTACACCACCCACACAACCAACACCAAATAAGCTGCCTGCGCCACCATTGCCGCCTAGCGAGCCTAAACCACCTACAGAAAAAAACCTAACGCAGTTGGGCGAACAACATGAAATTACACTGTAGTGCGAGCGCGGCAACGGTATTGCGCAGGCAGCCAAGCAAACCAAGAAGTCAACCAAACAATCACTAATTCGTCATTGTAAACCACGCACCAGTTTGATGATTTCCCTGCGCCCTTTTTTTCAAAAGTTACAATAGAAGCTGTTGCAGCACTTTGCATGCATAATTCTTTTGAAAATATTTATATACCCCTCACCCCACTGACTTTCTGTGATATCTATGTTCGGAAAAAAAGCAGATACAGATTGGAAGATTGTTATTGGTATTGTACTGCTCGTTGCCACAATAATCATAATAGGGTCTTTGATAGCAAGACAGCAAGGTATTTGGTTCGGATCATCTGGTCTTGGGGGTTTGTTCGGGTAGGATGGTTTCTAAAGCATTGTCAATGTCAATATTTTTCATCGTGGTAGCTTTCGGAGCATACCTTACTATAAGTCTCCTTTCCAAAGGTGTTATGACCACAGAGGATTCATTTGCCAAGCTCATACCTGATAAGTCATGTCCTGAGGACACGACTGTGGAATTTTATTCCAATCGTATGAAGTTTTTTGTTTCAGAATCAAGTATTGTGAATGAACTTGAATACGCCATAGATCTTTTCAAGGAATACTTGTCATGTAAGAATCCTGCTTATGGGAGAACTCGATTTAATATAGCCAGTATTGATAGGTACAATGATGAGATTATATCCTGCGCAGATTTAGCTTATACAAATCACATAATAGCTCTTGGAAGATCTTATGATACTTCTACAAATGAAGAGGATAAGGCGTACTATAAAGAGCAGAAAAAGATATATGAAGAGGAAAAAAAAGCATTTGATGCAGTATTTCCAGAATTAACTCTAAGAGGTCAATGCAATTACCAGGCAACAGGAAGAGCTCAATAGTATTTCAATGATGTTTCTATTTTATTTATATTTTATTTCTATTTTCTTTTAAGTTCAGGATGTGAGTAATCAGGTTTTTCACCCTCATTATACAATTTCTGACTCCTGTAAGTCTAACAGCTATACTCCTACCAGCAACCACAATTTTAGCAATAACAATTCCGGCAACAACAATCCTACTTGTACCCGCACAACCAATAATGAACACCCTGATTGCGCTACTGCTGCCACCTAGCGAGCAAAAAAGGACAACAGTAATAACAATCGCAGTTGGGCGAACCACATTAACAAACACAGCAGAGCGAGCGTGGCAGCAGTTATTGCACAGGCAGGAAAAAAATGCTAAGTCAGAGAATTTGCAGTTGACGTCAACATTCATTGACAGAACAGACCATCTAACTTATTACGTGCAGGCATAGAAACATTTATATATACTAATATCTAGAATGGGCATATATAATTATCATTATTAAGAAAATCAAGAGGTGACATAATGTCAAGAAAAGCTCAAGGATTATCTATGAACGTCATCATTATAGCAGCTATTGCATTGCTTGTTCTGGTGATTCTTGCGATTATATTTATCGGAAGGATGGGCACAACAACAAAGGGAATTGATGCATGCAAAGGTTCTTGTGTTTCTGATGCAGAAAATGACTGTTCAGGTGTTTACCAAAGGGTTGATCCTTTAGGTAAATGTGATGAAGGATTTGACTGTTGTATTAGTGTCGGCAGTTAAAGATGTTAGGGACAAAAGCGCAGGGCATGAGTCTGAAAGTCATAGTCGCTGCAGTGTTGGGTATTGCCATTCTTGTGGTTTTGATTATGATGTTTGCAGGTAAGATAAGATTATTTGGCGGTACTCTTTCAAGTTGTGAGGCAAAAGGTCCTGGCGCGCATTGCATCGCTAATGCAGATAATAGCGGGACATGTGATGGTCCAATACACAGAGTGGGTACTGATTGTTTAACTAGGGAACCCTCCCCTGGGCCATGGTGCTGTGTTCCTATAACAGG
>JABMQF010000013.1 GCA_013203345.1 Candidatus Woesearchaeota archaeon | reverse complement strand
ATATAAAGGAATACAATGGATACGTAAACACATCCAGAAACCCAAAGACTACATAAATGTGCTAAAAAAGCACGTATTTGTCAAAAACGCAAAAGTCTAGTCAACAGTCACTGTCATGCGCATAGGACCTGAGAATATGTCGCGCACCAGGAAATCACCTTTCTCATTGAAAGTATACTCCCAAACACCACCTTCAAGAAGTCTATTTGACTCAGCATGCCTGATAGTATCGAAACTCTTACCAGTCTCAACAGCGAGTTGGTGCGGCCAAGAGTCATGGTTCTTCCAAGCAAGTGTTGTACCTGATGAAATAGTTATTTCAGACATGTCCATAGTCTTATTTAAAAGAAGGCTGATCTCAGTTACACCTTCTGTGACAGTCTCTTCGACAGCCTCTTGCTCAGTACCCTCTACACGGGTGCCAATTGGTGTCAACACTTCAGGATCTTCCAAAGATGTCTCAGGAATATCAATAATTACTTCTGTCTCAGGTTCTTGTTTCGGAACATCAGGTAATTCAACAGTCTCATCATCTTCATGCTCGACTTGAGTCATGGTAGGAGGTGCTGTCAGTACTGGCTCAGTAGGCTCTGGCGCAGACTTGGCGCAGCCTATGGCCAACAGAAGAAATAACATCAACAGGATAATACGTTTCATGGGATCACCTTTTTGGTTGGATAGGGTGTTTTAAAGGGTTCTGATATATAAAACATGCGGTGTGAGCTGAAATCCCTGCTTTCGATAACTTCCGAAAGGATTTTAAACAAAATTGCTGCAATAAAGTAAATGATAGACAGAATAAGGGAATACCTGCAAGAGGATGTCAAGGAACAATTGGGCCTGACTGGCGGCGAGGTAGAAATAAAAGAATTAGGCAAGGGGAAGTTCAATCTTCTGTATCTTATAAGCACTGGAAAAACAAGATTAGTGTTCAGGCTGGGCAATTACAAGCCTCATGAGGTTCTGAACAAAAAAAAGAAAGAGTACCTTCTTCTCAAGAAAATAGAAAGCACAGGGCTGGGCCCGAAACCATATTTGCTGGATGTTCGCAAAGAACATTTTGACAGCGATCTGGAGATAATCGAATACATCGAGGGAAAAGAGCTGGAAAGATCCGCAATGACAAGTGCTGTGGTGAAGCACATCGCAAAGAGATATGCAGCACTGCATGCTATCAAGTTCAAGCATCATGGCCCATACCCCCCTGACAAGGAACCGCCGCTGTCGCTGTGTGATGAAATACTTGATGACTATAATCGGCATGACCTTGAAGTACTCAGAAAGGATGCCCAGGCCAGGGACATCATCCAGAAATTTGACCTGCTTATGGCAGATGCTATCAGGATATTAATGAAGCGGGATGAAAAATACAAGAACCTTAGAGAGTTCAGCCTTCTCAAAGGAGACAACAAGCTGTCAAATATTATTGTCAATGGTGAACAGGTCATGTTCATTGATTGGGAGTTCGCAAAATCAGGCCTGAACCTGATGGACATAGCTAATTTTCTCTCATTTGCAGAGCTTGACATAGCAAAGACAAGGCTGTTCCTTGACACTTATTCAAGCAGGTATGGAGAGGATGTTTCTGAAGATGATTTGCACATATTCACTTTGCGCGACTATGTATTGAGGACTGTGTGGACGCTAAACAAGGTGTTTGAGCATCATGCGATGAAGGACTTGGAGGCTTTCTCAAAAAGCCTTAATCTTTTAAAAAGGAAAACCGAAGAAATCTCGAAATACTTATAAATAACTATATCTTAGTAGTCATTTCATGGTTAATCCTATAGAGACAATCATATTTGATATGGATAACACACTTTTAGAAGGCGCTTCATTCAATAGGTTTGGATACGCAGCAGGCGTGGATAGGGCAGCCTGGGATAATTTAAAAAATCGCTACAGGGAGGATCCTGCCAGTGCAGAGAAATGGGGAATGGAAAACGCTGAAATGCTCAAGCAGGTCAGGGTTGCGACAGTCATGGAAAAATATGGCGATATACCATACATGCCCGGAGTAAAAGAATTCTTTGCAGATATTCCCCCAGGGGTAAAAAACACAGGGATTCTCACCAGCGGCATAGATACCATAGCAGACAAGGTTATCAAAGAGCTGGGAATGGACTTCAGTGCATCAAACATCCTCACGACAGAAGCAGGGATAATAACAGGGGACTACAAGCTAGTTGTGTCCATGTACGACAAGCTTGAGAAGTTCGCACGCCTCATGTATGAGCAGAAATTGGCGTTGGCAAACACATTATATGTTGGAGACAATAAAAATGATGCTCAGATAATGGAATTCGTGCAGGACAATGGAGGGTATGCTGCGGCATTCAATCCAGTGAAATATCCTGCGCTTAGCAAAATTGCACAATTCACTTTTGAAGATTTCAGGCAGCTGACCAGCTATGTGAAAGCAATCAATGAATGCGCGAGTGAAGAGGGCGTGAGCACTGATTCCAAGATAGTGGACGTTGTGGGCGTAATATTGCTCAATAAAAACAAAGTCGCTTTGGTGATAGAAGCGAAAAAAGGCAGAGAAGGGATGTTGAACATACCTGGCGGAAGGGTGGAACCAGGTGAAACACATCAAGGTTGCGTAAAGCGCGAAGCCAAAGAAGAAACAGGCCTCGATATCGTCGTGACAGGTTTTATAGGGGAATACGAACGGCAAGGAGATAGAGGAGATAAGCTGGTCAAGCGCAATTTCTCAGCAGTTATAGATGGTACCCCCGGGCAGTATGACCTGAAACCCTCCAACAAGAGAGAAATACTAGGTGTAGGGTTCTTTGATATCGACGAGATAATTAAACACAATCATCCGAATATGCCTTCTTATGTGCGGGATCAATTGGTTGACTCCATGTCCAGGAAACCGGCACCAATAGATATTGTAGGTAAACTCCTTAAAACATCATAAAAATCCTTCTAAAAGCCTGCAAAAAATTTATATAAGTCAGAGCACCCCCCCTGCTATCTAAAGGGGGGTACTGGATGGCAGAAATACATCTTGCGTTTGCAGGCAACATTGGCGTAGGAAAAACAGAGTTTACACAACAAATACTAAAAGAGCCAAATAGAACTCTACTTTTAAGCTTTCTTAAGAACGGACAGGGTATTAAACCATTTCAGGAAGTTCCTGAAAGAAGACTGCTCAAAGAATTCTACAATGATAAGAAGCGCTGGGCATTTGCATCACAGATGTACTACTTCACACTTAGACTCAATACACTAAGAAGAATACATGAATTCAATGGACTCGCTGTAGAGGACCGCACAATATTTGAGGATCGACAAGTTTTTGGCAAAACCAATTTTGAAATGGGCAATATGCACGAGCTCGAGTTCTTTGTATATGACCAAACATTTAAGGAAATATGCAAGAGCTTCAGTCCACCGACATTACTTGTCTATCTTAAAATAAGTGATGTTAATGTACTTATGAGAAGAATACAAAAAAGAGGCAGAGATGAAGAGAAAGGTATACCTATAGATTATCTCCAAAAGCTGAACAACAACTATGACAAACTGTTTGATGAGTACCCATTTCATAAGATAGCCATCAATGCAGAGACAGATATGTTTGAACAACCAAGTTATCATACAACTGTAATTTGTGAGATGGCCCAGAAGTTGAAGAAGATGGGTATCAAACAGAAGACAGACGGGGTTCCTGGAGAACAGAGCATGCTTAGTAATGGGCTTAGGTTTAATTATTGATTGTTCTGAATCATAGCAGGTTGATTATGACACCAGATATGTGTATTCTCGATGAATATAAGCCATAGATTGTGTAAATAGTTTTCTATTTTTCCGACGGTGTCAAGGCTAATATGAAATCCTTCTCTCAAAATCGAATGTTATAAATAGAAGTCTCGTCGAGAGATTAGTAGTTCAATCCAATCTGTCGACGAGGTGATATAAATGAAGATTATAGT
>JABMQF010000012.1 GCA_013203345.1 Candidatus Woesearchaeota archaeon | reverse complement strand
TTATCAGCACTAGGAAGTACTCCTGGCGCAATAGAATCATCAGGCATATCAGTTACGGCTGCACCAGTCACAACTGCTTCGCCATACATGAAATCGTAAAGAACAAGACTTGCTCCACATATAAACAAGAGCAACGCTACAACGATGACCATAATCTTCGCTTGTCGTTCAGTCACAATATCCATAGGCAATCACTAGTCGTCCTAAAAACCCTCGTCGACAAACTAAGCCAATATCAATTACTCAAAAGACACTAATCATTCTAACAATAAGTTCAGAACTGCCATCGCCTCTTTTTTTCATTTTAGGGTTCTCAATTTCAAAATATTAAAAGTGTTAAGTTTATATAATCAAACGAATCATAATATATAAAATTTTTGTTTTACCCAATAATATAGAAGAATGCTCAAAATCTCCCTACAAAGCAAACCACTCCAAAGTGAAAACAAAAATCCTGCAGTAGTTTAACATATTCTAAGATTTCCCTATAAAAAATCAATAGACCATAAATCACAACCACAATATCTATTCTATGTCCATGAAGAAATAATACGTCTGCGTCCCTGCACTGCTGTTCACAGGCACTATCAGTTCATAATCAACCTGAGTATAACCATTAAAAGCTGTCTGGTCAACAATTACACTTACACCATAAGCCAATTCACCAAAAGCCGAAGGCAACCCTGCAACATCCTTGAACGCACCGCTCTGGTAAACAGTAGAAGCTGAAAGGTTCGCCACAGAAACACTTGTTACAGTTGATATAGTTGCAGTATCATCATCAAGTGTTAAGGTTGCAGAATCTGAATCAGTCGTGTCCCAACCATACATGCTATCAACGTTCGCAGTGCTTGCCGCGTAAAGTGTTGCGAAGCCAAAGTTTTGATCAGTACTTGCGAAAACACTTTTCACCTGACTCTGATTCAAAACACCAAAATCATACATGATATCATTATCAGTATTTGCTAATCTCAAATCACCACTTACCTCACCATAATAACCAGCCCATTTGTTAGTAGAAGAACTACTACTCAAGTCAAGTTCAGTAACATTACCAGCCTTAGCAATATCATTGCCTCCTCCTGTTGCGTTCCATCTACTTTCGTTAAGCACTGTGACTGTAACAGGCACCACACTGCTGCTTCTGTCGACAGCAACACCTGCTGCGCTGGTCACATTCACTGTGTCAGAAGCATTCACCCTGCTGAACCCTGTAGCATGACATGTTACATTCCAAGTCTCTATACCTTCACTCCCGTATCCTGCTGCTTTTGTATAATAATAATAAGAAGCATCCTCTGTCATGGCGATTGGCCCAACATCATCATCTGTGAAATTACATTGAGCACCAGTTATCAGATCTCCGCTGGTCGCATTGAGATAATATGCATAAAAAGTGATAGGATCACTCGCATTCACAGTCCCTCCCTCTGCGCTGTCATTGATCGTGATGTTAGCATTAGCACCATATCCATAGCCGCTGAATCCTGTCACATCGAATGTACAATCACCAACTCCTCCAGGAATAGAACAGACAAAGTTAGAACAGGTACCACTTGCATCACAAGTCAAACCATTTGATCTTATCTGTTCAAGTGTTCCATAAGCACCAGCAGTATAAAGAATGTAATTAGCATTACACTCACTACAATCAATACCTTCGAATGTGACATTTGCATCTCTGCTGGCAAACGCAGGAGCAGCACTTGAATCTATGCTCACGAACTGGCTTCCAAACGTCACTTCCTGGTCGAGCTCATGGTCATTACCTATGTTGCCAAGACTTAAGTTAAGGTCTTCCTTCCATTCTATCACACCATTACCTTCGCTGTGCCAGGTATAATCAGATACCATCTGTATTGTTGTGTAATTATAAGAACTCAAATTAGTGCCCTGACCAGTTACATAGTTTTCATTCTGTGTTGGCACTGTCCAGAACTCACCATCTTCACCTATAGTGTATGCAGAAAACTGAGTCACACCAAATATTGCTGTTGATCCATTATAATCAATCTCAGTGCAGATTGTTGAAGGACATTCAAGAAACACACCATCATGATCAGTGTCAAAACCAACATCCATTGTAACAAATGACAATCCGTGTAGAGTAACATTAGCTGATGCATTAAGCCCATTCTCATTAGAAGAATTTATTGAAGCATAATTCATATTAAGTATTTTGTTCTCACTTAGATCAGAAAATGATGAAAGACCTGATGTATAGTCTATCCTTCCTGTGCCTATCTCTTCCAAACTGAGATAGAACACCCCGCTTTCTGAAAACCAATCAGCAGATGTATCAAGGAAGCTGGTAGTGTATTGTAATGTCAACCGGTCATCCTCTGTCACAGTCACATTACTCCCCTTGAAATCGATGCTTGTCGCGTTCAGTGTTGTTGTACCTTTGAACCTTATGTTTCCGCTGAATAGCATAGTGACTGTGTTGAAATTGAATGTGCTTGCGACTGTGGGCTTGAATGACCCACCAGAGTAATAGTCGGTGGAGTTGAACTCTGCACCACCAGTCATTGTTATGGTGTTGCTATCTACATCGACAAAAATCATTGTGCCATCCTCTCCAGTCTTTGGCCAAGGGTTACCATCAGTTATACCCCCTGTGACAGTGCTGGTTGACATCCCTGTGAAGCTTGATGTATTATAGTAGACAGCGACCCGTCCACCTGATCCGCCGCCTCCGCTGCGGGTGCCATCACCATGACCGCCGTCTGCGCTGAATGTGCCTGCTCCTGCGATGGTGTCTGCAGTGGCCCAGATACTTCCTCCTGATCCTCCGCCAGGCCCTCCATAAGTATATCCACAAAGACCATTACCACCATAGGCAGCGTCAGATGTTACCTCTCCATTATTGGTCAGCGTCCCTGAAAGCATGATCCTCACGACTCCTCCTCCAGCTCCTCCATGACAGGTGGCTATTCCACCTCCACTGCCTTTGTGTATAGGACGAAGAGCACTGCCGTATGGCATGCCTGCTGCATACCTACCAACTCCACCATATCCGCCGTGACCTGCTCCTGCACCACCATAGTACTTCTGGGCATCAGAACCCTCTCCATATCCTGCTACGTACTGACCAGTGCTTGAACACACATTGGTTGTCGGGTTGGGACTCTGTGTTGACGGACATCCCCCTTCATCAGAATTAATCTCGCTGTTTGCATCAATGGTCATATCATTGGCTGTTATGTTGACTATGTTCCCATAGATGTTTGATCCTGTAAGGCTTATGTCTCCATTTATGTTAAGGTGTGTGTCTGCTTCAGATGTGATATTCCCTGAGCTAAGAGTGAGCTTTGTAGCAGTAAGTGTATAAGATGCTGTGAAGTTGAGTATAGCTGACGTGACCTCCACCTCATCGCAGACAGCATCTTGGTTGAGTTGAGTGAGAGTAATCACAGTCCAGTTGCCGTCTGTGTCAGGACAATTAGGGTATGAACTCATCACCTGAACAGGATTAGAACCACCTCCACTTAAACCACCTCCACGTCCTCCGCCGCCAGAAATTCTTGTCTCAACATCTGGCGCAGTATAACCATAATACTCAAGTGGTTGGTAATCACCAGACGAGTCTGATGGAGATCCTTTAAAGGATGTATTTGTAATATTAGTCAAATTATCAGCACCAGGAATTACTCCTGGCACAATAGAATCATCAGGCATATCAGTTACTGCTGCACCAGTCACACCTACTTCGCCATACATAAAAGCATATAGAATAAACCCTGCTCCACCTATGAAGAGCAGCAACGCTATCGCAATAATGAGTTTCCTGACTTGTCGTACACTCAGTAATTCCATCGTCCTCACTAGTTATCCGCAAGACTCCCGGTCGCTAAATCAAGTCAGTAGTATTCACTTAGAAGACAATGTCTCCCACAAAGTTACAAGAAATTCTGTCGCCTCTTTTTCCATTTTGGGGGTCCGCTAATATTAATCTCTGATGATTATTTGTTACTATTAAAGACAACACACTTTTGGGTATATAAATGTTTTGGTTTTGCCTAATAATATAATATACTAGGTAACATACCTATACAAACATATCTATGTTATACATCTGACAAACCCAAAAAAGCAAAAACTCTATTTGCCAAAACTCAAACATTGCCAAATCAAACATTGCCAAATCAAAAATTTGACAGGGTTTCAAGCAAAGCTCAAAACTTTCCCAAAAGAAAAAACCAATAAATCAACAAAACAATATACCAAGAAGTCAACAAAGCAACCAATAACACAACGAACCAACCAAGAACTCAGCGCACAAAAAATAACTTTGTCAAAACTCAAACATTGCTGAATCAAAGATTCAACAGGGTTTCAAGCAAAGCTTAAAACTTCCCCGAAGGGGTTTTCAATTATTGATTCTTTTAATGAATTTTGTTTTAGTGTTATTTTTCTTGGTATTTGACATCAACACTACAAATTCCCTGACTTAGCATTTCTTCCCTGCTTGTGCAATAACTGCTGCCACGCTCGCA
>JABMQF010000011.1 GCA_013203345.1 Candidatus Woesearchaeota archaeon | reverse complement strand
GCTAGGCGGCAACGGTGGCGCAGGCAGCATATTTGTTGTTGGTTGTGCGGGTGCTGGTAGCGTGGTTGGTGTTGGTTGTGCGGGTGCAGGCAGCTTTGTTGTTGTCGGACTAGAAGTTCATGACAATGGTTGTACAGGTAGCGTAGTGAGTGTTGTGGTTTGTGGGGATGGATTTATATAGAAAATCGCTTTTTTATATGGCATGACTATGCTGCAGTTTTATCCTATAGATGTAACTTACAAAGTTTTAGCAGGACGTGCTGTTGTTCACATATACGGAAGGACTGTTGAAAATAAACAGATATGTATCATAGATGATGCGTTTGAACCCTACTTCTATGTAATTCCTGAGAACGGAGCCAGTGCTTCAGATCTTATGACGCTGCTTGAAAACTACAAGAATGGAGAAGAAGGCAAGGAAAACAAAGTCACCTCTGTAAAACAGGTTGTTAAGACATTGAATGGAAGAGATGAAGACGCTATACAGGTATTTGTCAACCTGCCGAGAGCAGTTCCTGGAATGCGTCATGAAATCAGTAAGATGGAAGGTGTCAAAAGTGTTCTTGAATATGATATATTTTTCACAAGAAGATACCTTGTTGACAGGAAAATAGTGCCTCTCATCCTCACAGATGTTGAGACAGAACCTATTGAAAACCCAAAAAGATCAAGAGTTCCATGCTTTAAAGCAAAGAGCATAACACAGAATTCAAATGACTCACTTGATGAACTGAACATACTCGCTTTTGACATAGAGACCTACAACCCAGAAGGAAGATTATCATTACCTGAAAAACATCCAATAATAATGCTGAGCTTATATGGTAAGAACTTTAAGAAAGTTATAACCTGGAAGAGATTTAACGCAGATCTTGACTATATTGAATTTGTTGATGGTGAAGCAGAACTTATAGAACGGTTCAAAGAGATTGTCAACGAGATAAGCCCTGACTTGCTTGTCGGTTATTATTCAGATGGCTTTGATCTTCCATACATAATCAAAAGAGGTGAGAAGTACAAAATAAAAATCGATATAGGTCTGGACTATGATAAAGCAGTATTACCAAGAGGTAATGCAAAATCAATAGACACAACAGGCATTGTACACGTTGACATACTTAACTTCATAAAACGAGTGATATCTCGCAGGCTTAAGACAGATTCTATGAAATTGAATGCGGTTGCTGGAGAACTTCTTGGAGAAGTGAAAGATGATGTAGACATTGAAGGACTTGCAGAAGCATGGGATACACTCAGCCCAGAACTTAAGAACTATGCAAAATATAATCTTCAAGATTCCAAACTTACATACGACCTCTGCGAAAAAGTTTTACCTAACCTCATAGAGCTTGTAAAGCTTATAGGGCAGACAATAAAAGACACGAACCGAATGTCATACTCACAACTTGTGGAGTGGTACATCATACGCCGTGCTGACGAGTTCAATCAGTTTATACCTAACAGGCCACACCACAAAGAGCTTGAGAAGCGAATGTCAGAACGTGTCAAAGGAGCATTTGTATATGAGCCGAAGCCCGGTCTATACGAAGGTGTTGTAGTATTTGATTTCAGAAGCCTGTACCCAACAATAATAGTATCACATAACATAAGCATAGAAACCCTAAATTGCGATTGCTGCAAGGAAAAAGAAAAAGTTCCACTCGACACAAAACAACTCTGGTTCTGCAGCAAGAAAGAAGGTTTTTTCTCAACAGTCCTTAAGGAAATAATAACCCGTAGGATGAGAGTCAAAGAGATTATGAAAAAATCAGATGAAAAGAAAAGGGTATTCCTTGACGCCAGACAGGAAAGCCTAAAGACACTTTCAAACTCATTTTATGGATATCTTGGATTCTTTGCAGCACGATGGTATAGTAAGGACTGCGCACGATCAGTCACGGCATACGGAAGGCATTACATACATAGGGTGATAGATGGAGCCAAGAAAAAAGGTTTTGACGTCCTTTACTCAGACACTGATTCTGTATTCATGCACTTAAATGACAAGACAGAGAAAGACGCGTTAAACTTTTGCGACGAGATAAATGCTAAACTACCTGGCATGATGGAGCTTGAATACGAAGGAACATATCCTCGCGCTCTTTTTGTAGCGGTGAAAGAATCAGGCGTAGGAGCCAAGAAGAAATACGCGCTTATCGATCAAAAAGGACAACTGGTAATAAAAGGATTTGAAACAGTTAGGCGGAACGTCAGTCCGATAGCGAAAGCAACACAGGAAAAAGTTCTTCGCATAGTGCTCCAGGATAACAACCCAAAAAAAGCATTCGAATTTGTCAGGGATGTTGTAACGCGGCTCAAGGAGAAAAGGGTAGGTACAGAAGATCTTACAATACCTACAAGACTGACAAGGAGCATAGACTCTTATGAGTCGATAGGACCTCATGTCGCTGCAGCAAAAAGACTCAAGGAAAGAGGTGTTGAAATATATCCTGGAATGATAGTTCGCTATGTGGTCACGTCAAACGGCCAGAAGATACGTGATAAAGTAAGACTGCCTGAAGAAGTACGCAAAGGAGAATATGATTCTGATTATTATATCAATAACCAGGTATTGCCTGCAGTAGAAAAAATACTTGAGGTGTTTAACTATAGCTCAGATGATATATCAAAAGGTAAAAAACAGAGTAAGCTCGGACAGTACTTCTAATCATTGTGATCCCTATCTTTGTTTACCAGAACCTTCTTTCATAACCTCTCCGGTCATACTAACTGCGTGATTTCTTGGAGAATCAGCGCTTCTCGAAAAGACTCCTTTGTTACGGGCGTTTGCTTTTAGCTCCCGTTTTTCGTTGCGACACTCAGTAGCAAGTAGTTTTGTGTCAATACTATCGAACATTGAATTATCATAATCGTATACTGGTGTTGAGCTGTATAGGCGAGCTTCAGCCTCTGTCTCTTTAGCACTGAATGTTGGCCTTCCTGAAGCCGAGAGCGTGTACACTCGTATTTGTACACCTTGCATCAAGGTGTCCAGTTTAGGGCATTCTTTATTCCTGTAATTTTCAAGTGGCATCTTGGTTTGCAGTGCCAATAACTTATTTAACTATTTTTGCATCATTTATATGTGTGATTTGATGTTTGTTATATAATCTTTAAGCAAAGATTTTTAAAGTTGGTAAGGGTATTATATTTTGATATGTTGTGAATTGGGCCTCATATCGTTGAATATCTATGTTTTTATTGTGGTTAAGTAGTTGAAAAGGGGAGACAAAGACAATGAGTAAAGGTGTTGATTTCTTTAATTCTGTAGAGTATCTTGAGCCCAAGTGCCCGAAATGCGAGATAAAGATAGAATGGGGGGTTAATACTGAGTGGAGTGATAGAATTGATTCACAGGTATGCATTCAATGCGGCACAAAGCTTGACTGATTTTTATGATTTCTTTAAACAAAAAGATTTATATATGTTTAACTACTGAATAGTTGTTATATTTGTTTTTTTTGGGGGGTCATATTTGGTAGATTTAACATATTCAAGCGAATTAGCTCTTCTAGAGCTCATAAATGATGACATGTTCAAATACTCGAGTAGCCAGTTAGAGGAATCTACGCCGGAAAACTACAAAGGACTTACAGGCGAAGAAAAAGAAGAACTCTGGAGTGAATTTGAGGAAAAGATAAACGCAGCAAAAAAAAACCTCTATGAAGAAAAAGATGGAAAAAGAATTGTCCAGGCGGCATCAGCCTGGGACGTTATGGAAACAATACATACAGCATTTCTAAATGATATATCATTCATCGACCACTGCGTAGTAAATCTTAGACAACTCAAAGAAGACATAATCTCAAATGAACAAGATCAGATACTCTCAACAGCATTATCAGATATACTGACCATGTACACAATATGTGTTGAAGACAATAATCATGACCGCACACGTTCAACCCCATCACCAGAAGACGCAAACCTTCTACTTGAATTTGAAAACATGATGAACAACCCGCGCATAGACGAACTCGATGACTATCTAAAAAGTGCTATTGATTTTGCGCGCGAATGTCCATATCCAAGACTCCAGGGCAATATGATAGGTTTGTTCAAGTCAAGACTATTTGAGATGTGCATGACACCAAATGTGAACACAATAGATATGTTCTCAAAGTCAGGCAGTGAAAATATCAAACAAGACAATCTTGTACTGTTAATACAACTGGAAGAAACAAGATTCAGACTTGACAACCTCTATAGAAAATGGGGGGATCTTTTTTCCAACGGAATATGGGAAGGATACAAAGAACCACTCGAGTCGCAAAAGAAAGAGCTTGATAGTATATTAACCAGGATAGGTACAGAAGAATTCACAGAATCATTGAAAAAAGGAAAAATAGATATCATAAACATAATAAAACAAGTAGCGCTCTGTGGACCAGCACATTTGCACATGGCAAAAAGTTATCTTGACCTGTATTACAGAAGAATACAGAACACAATATTCGGAAGGGATGAATCAATCAATCCATACAAAAAAGCACAGAACAGACTTTTTGTTGTCGAAACAGAACTAGCGACTTATACTAAAGAACAGATGCAGGAACTTGGATACCAACATGAACTGCATGAAGAGAACTTTGGAGTCAGGACAACATATACGCTCATGAATATTCCTCCTGAACAGGTAGACCAAGGACTGCTAAAAGGAGAGAAGATAGAAGTTGTTGATTTCTACAAAGATCCTGACTCGCTTCCTTCTCATATCAGAGCACTTATTGAAGAAGGAAAAGGTAACCTGGACATTCAGGTCAAAAGAATGCTTGAAACAGAAAACCCTCCAAATGGTTATGGTCAACTTATCATACCAAGACCTGTCAGAGTAACAGAGAATCTTGTATACGAACTCCCTACTGAAAAATACCATGAAAAATTTTCGAGCATTGAACAGGTGTTACAGCCAGGACAAGACTCAGGAATACACAAAAAAATACAAAGACTTGTAGCATCTAATGAACACTGTACATACCTGAGGAAAAATAGATTCGACAGAGTGGCAAGAACCTGGAAAAGTTAGTTCTTATTTGATTTCTCCTTCATCTTCTTTGTTATAGGTATCTTAGCTTTGCACTTATCGCACTGGAACAAAACAGATTTCATACCCTGGAAAGTACGCCATTTGAACGGCACACTCGCTTCACCGCTATTATTGCATTCAGGACATGTGTAGATTACCTCGCATTCAAGAGTCTCTTCATACGCTATTTTTTCAATCATGTAACCACATTCAGGGCACAGGTATTCCTTAGCGCGGATCTTGACCTTGCCTGTCTTCTCGTCAACAGGTTTACTCATAGTACCTTTTTTGCATTTCGGGCACAAGCTTTTACGAGCCCAAGCCTTCACATTGCCTTTTCCGACACCACGTTGTGTAAAATAAACAAGTTCATTCATACTCTCTGGTTCACGAAGAATTGACATCACCTCTTTTTTCAACAATTTCATTCCTCTTAAGCTCGATGCTAATCGCATCCTCATCAAGCCTTATGTAATTAGGACACTCAACAAACTCAAACTTGTTATTCTCGCAATACGCCTTGACCATATCCTTTTCTGAATTGTTCAGATATCGGATTATCACGTTGACTCCCCTAAGATCCCTATGTATTATCTTCAGGTCAGGGAATTTATTAGAAAGTTCTTGTTTAACCTTCTCTGCTCTATCTACCATCTTCAAAAGATTCTGTTTAGCAGAGCCTAGCTTGCTTAATAGTTGCGAGTATTCAGGATAATGATTAGTGGTAGAGAATATTTCATTAGCTTCAGTAAAATACTCCTTCTTGCCAACGCTGATGAAACCACCATACTCAATATTAATCGGTTTCCATTTTCCAAAGCTTCCTACAATGATATCAGAATAATCACCATCACAAAGTTCAGCATCACCCAATGCGCCCGAAGCGTCTTCTATGAGCAGACAACCATACCTTCTACATATAGTAGAAATATATTTCATTGGTTGCTCAGCAAAATAACCTGCAAAACTTGTCACAATAAAGGCAGCGCCTGACTCGGCTTTTTTCTCAAGATCAATAAGATCAATCACACCTCTATTGGTCTTCACAGTCCTAATATCAAAACCAAGCATCTTAGGATAAGTCTTGAAAGATATCCACCCTCCCTGATCAGGAATAAGAACAAAAGGTTTAGGGTTAATCTTCTTAGTGATGAACAAAGCACACAGAATAGCTGCGTTACCTCGATGAACAAGCTTCACATGCTTGTGACCTGTGAGACCTGAAAGAAGGTTTAGGGATTTTGTATGGTCCTTCTTAATATCTGATGCTTCCATTTCATATAGAAGTGAGTAGGAGTTTTTAAGATTTAGGGTTTGGTATAAAACCTATGACTGTTAATGCAACACCTAAAGCCAACCCTAGATAAGACAAAAAGAACCATATATTAAGAGATTCACAGTCCTTGTTTGTGTCTTGGTCTAAGAACTGAAGAACCTGACCTGCGATGGATTCACAATCAGACTTTTTTTCATTGGTCTGCACTAAAGCGTAAGTTGATATTATGATGATGATTATACCTAGTATGAGTATGTATTTGTTTTTCATAGAGGCATTATGTGCAGGGAAGTTTATAAATGTTATTGGGTTTATAAATGGTCTAATTCAATTTCAATTTCTGAATCTGAGTACCATTCATCAGTTATGAGCTCTTCCACATTGTCTTTATTTCCTTTCAGACCAAAGCCGCATTTTTTTGCCAGCTCAACAAGATATTCGTCAAAGTATTTATTCAGGTTGGTTGTTATTTCGTAATATATTGGAAATTTGAGAATATTGTTATTTTTGTCAACAGCTATAAGGATCCTGGCAATTATTTTACCTTTGGAGTCCTTTGCCCAGAGAATCCTTTTGTTCACTTCTATTGCATTGGTCACAGTGCTCCAGTAATTCGCTCCATTGGTGGCAAGGCACGAGCCTGACACATAATTACCCATCTGCAAAATTTCAAGAGGGTCAAATTCAGGTTGTATGATGATTTTTCCAACAGATATTTTTCCTGCCTTTTTTTCTCCTTGCAATGACTTGATTGCAGAAATCTGGGTCTTAAGATCTGAGATAAGGCTGCCAGGGTATTTTGTCTTTTCTTTCGCAAGCTTTTTGTAGAGTTCTTCAATATTATTCAGGTTCAATCCTTTAATCTCCAAATGTAACTCGGTGATTATCTTTTGTGCCTGTTCTAAATGATGTTTTATCCTTTCTTCCACATTCGTCTTTTCTTTGTCTTTGGAAGTAACCACATATTCTTTCCTGAAATCTTTCAACCACTCTTTGTTACTTAAGTGATTTTTGCACCAATCCTTATTTTGGGGTAGTGTCCATGGATAACAATTCAGTATCTCTCTCTTTAATGGGTATGTTTTATCTTCCAGATAATGCTTGATCAGATTGAAACAATGAGGGTAATTAGGGTGTTTGTCTTCTTCTAATGTCTTCAATATACATAACGCATTGAAGAAACTTTCATTATCTGTTTTTTTGCTTATGTTTTTTATCTTGATCTTGAACGTATTTTCAAGAGAGTATTTTATTCTGTCTTTCGCTGTTTCTGAATATAAGGTAAGGACTGAATCAAAGAACATTTCTGAGATTTTTTGTAGAGTGGCTGACAGCTTCTTCTTCTCCATGGAATTAAGATTTTCATAAGATATCTTATCGTTGATTAGCTTTAAGCATTTATTTTCCTCTTTTTTCAATTTCTTAAGAGACTTTTTTAGATTATTGATCTTAAGCTCAGGATTTTCAGCAAACTTCAGATAAATATATACTAATTCCACAAAAGAAAAATCATCTATATTTCTGAAGTCAGTCTCTTGTAAAGACTTCACAAAGCTGACATTCACGTCTTGAAAAGTATGAATGCTCAGATCAAGAAATTTTAAGAAATTATTTTTTGCTTGAGCAGGAATGTCCTTTAGCGGTCTGGTAATCTTAGCCAAAGCAGCAAAATTCTTCTCTTTCAATGTTATTGGTGAAGCGATTCTCAAAAAAAGATCCAATTCCTGATCAAAATCGATCTGTAACTGTTCCAACAAATGACGTTTTGTAATATATTAAGCACTAATTTCGGCTTGAACATTATTAGATAAAGCAAAAGAGGATCTGTCCTAGGTTCAAGTACATTGAATATTCGCATCATTTTCATGATTCTTTGATTCGATATTCCCACATACACAAAGAAATCAACAAAATTTCTTAAATTACTTTCATCAATCAGATGTTTGACATTGGCTAAACCGTGATAAAACACATAATTGGTGTGTTTCCCTGTTGCTTTTGCTATTTTTATGATATAAGGCCAGTTTTCTTCTGTGAGTATGTCTTTTATTTCTATTAGGCCGACCTGGAATAGATAAGCTGTGTCTTCTCCTACTGCTTTTGTCAATTCTATAATGTGTGGCCAATTTTCTTCTGTGAGTATTTCTTTTATCACGGGTAGGCCGTACTGGAACAGATCATTTGTGCCGTGTCCTGATGTTTTTGTCAATTCTACTATGTGTGGCCAGTTTTCTTTTGTGATCAGATTTTTTATTGCAGGTATGCCATGAAAGAACAATCTCCATGCGTTGGGTCCGGTTGCTTTTGTCATCAGTGGTAGGTCTTTTACCATCTGCGGCCATGTGATTATTTTTTTTTCTAACAGGCGGTTAAATTGTGGTATGCCAAACTTGAACATACAATCTGTGTTGAACATATAATCTGTGTTTTCTCTTGATTGATTAGCCATCTCAGGCAGGCCATTGACGATCTGTGGCCATGTGATTATTTCTTTTTCTAACATGCTATTTATTTCTGGCAGTCCATACTGGAACATTGACACTACGTTTTTTCCTGCAGCTTTTGCCATGCTTTGAAGGTCTTCTGAGTGCGTTGCAAGGAAATACGCAAACTTTTTGTCTTGATCAATTGGGAAGTTGTATTTCTTCAGGATTTCCAAGCCTTCTTTCATGTCTGTTTGTCTGTCATGGACTTTTTTGATTATTGAAAGTGTCTCAAAATCAGAATCAGTGAAACCTTTTTTTATGAGATCAGGTTTGAACTCGTTAATATTGTCAAGAAATGTTTCAAAGTCCAGTTTTTCTGCCGCAAAAGCTCTTGCAAAAGGATACTCTAGCAGTATACGCCTCTTTTCAATTGACAATGAGTCAAACATGGGGAGAACAACGGCTTTATTGTTTATAAATGTTGTTGGATAGAATCTTTTATAAATATGGTGTGGGTGGTTTATGTTATGACAAATTATTACGATGGGATAGCAAAAGGATACGATGGCCTGTATGAAGAAGAACAGCAGGCAAAGATGGACAAGATTGTCAAGGAGTACAAAGTAGAGAAGGATTTTCAACTTCTGGATGTGGGTTGTGGAACTGGAATAAGCACAAGCAGATGGGACTGTGAGACTACAGGTGTTGATCCAAGTCAAGAGCTAATAAGAATCGCAAGAGAAAAATATCCAGAAAAAGACTTCATGGTTGGAAAAGCAGAGAGCCTTCCATTTCCTGACAAGAGCTTTGATGTAGTCACCTGCATTACAGCAATACATAATTTTGAAAATCCTCTGAAAGGAATACAAGAGATGAAAAGAGTCGGTAAAGGGGTGTTTGTTATAACTCTCTTGAGGAAGTCAAAGAAAGTAGAGGAAATTCAGAAGCTGATACTCAATAATTTCATAATCAAAAGGATAGTGATGGAAGACAAAGATATCATATTCATCTGTGAGAAGGCACGCGAACTGAATTCTAAACCTGATAAAAAAGAAGAGTGATGAGTATACATGACAACCTTTTTAAATAAGGAATGCGTGTGACAGTTATAATATGAGAAAGCGTGATTTAAAAGAGGTAAAGATAGTTGGAGAGTCAATGCCTTTCCTAAGGACAGCATGGTTGGCGTTGAATCCCTGGAATTACAATAAAGCAAGAGAGAAAAGAACAAGAGATGTATTTACATATTTCTTCTCATTTGTATTCCTTGCTTTTGTTATAGCAACACTGCTGATGTTGCCTGCGATAGCCAGATTCACAAGCAATCAATTGTCACACTTTGATACACTCGATATAAGCATAAACACAAGCATGAACAGTCCTGTATCTTTCCCGATATCAAAACCATTCATGACAATCGACACACAGACAAACACAACAGATATTGGCAAAGGAAGGATACTTGTCACAGAAGAGAATGTTTATACCAAAACCCTCACAGGGAAAGTGGTAAGCACACCCACAAGAGATTATAAGAATTTGCTACAGAATGAGGTATTAGTCACAGTCATTCTTTTGTTGATGACACCGTCACTGCTTTTCTTGTTCTATCTGATATACTGCATAAAGATATTACTGGTCATTCTTTTGGCAGCGCTTGTTGCATTCATCATAGCAAGACTGGCCAAATTCGATCTTTTCTTCACAGAAGCATTGAAGGTATCACTGCTCGCCGCGACACCCATGATAATAATAGATCTTGCAAAGATGCCATTTGCACTCAATGTGTATTTTCTGCAATACATAGTATTTTTGATATTCTTCGTTGTGGGAATAATCAAGATAGGGGAGTTTGAAGGCACTAGAAAAAAGAAGGGGTATGTCCAGCTTTAAGATGGAAACCGTAAACCCAAGACAAGTTGTACTCGTCACAGCGAGGGGAAAAACAGACTCACTGGGAAGAACACTACAAAAGGATAATATCATAACACTCTCATGGCATACGCCATTAAGCTTTGATCCTTATCTTTACGGGATATGTATCGGCAAGAAAAGATTCTCTTGTAAACTCATACAGGAAAGTAAAGTATTTGCAGTCAACTTTATCGCGCACGAGATGAAAGGTATGGCTCTTTACTGCGGACGTTCCACAGGAGAAGTAGTTGATAAGTTCTGCAAAGAAGGACTTACTAAAGAGGAATGCGATTCGATAGACTGCTGTAGGATACAGGAAGCTAGCGCATGGCTTGAGTGTGAAGTCATTGATCAATTAGAAACAGGAGACCACATATTATTTGTAGGGAAAGTAACATCAAAAAGCAACAAAGACGATAGGAAGCGACTGTTCTATATGGGTAATGATCGATTCACATCAACACTATGAGGTAATCAGTATGCTGAAAGTCAAAAAAGAGGATTATGCAAGACTTCTGACATTAGAGATAAATTCATACCTCAAAAAGATATACACAACAATAAAGAGAAAGAAAAAGCTTAATGCACAAAAAATATCCGCATCACATATAGAATTAAAGACGGCTTCACTTGGAGCTACCAAGATGTGGGAGTTTAGAACAAATAGTCGCGAAAAAGCAGCACAAGGTGATGTCGGCAAAATAATCGTGGTTACAAGAGGTCTGAAACAGAGTGATGTGCGCAAGCACAGAGCGCTGCTTATTGCAGCAGAATACTATGTCTATCATGCTTTCGCGAGTAATCCTGATTCTAAGAAGTACAAATCAATAACTTGTCAGAACCAGTACAAAGACCTGCTAAAAAAAGTAATTGGCAAAGAAAACTCGCATGATACAAGAGATCAGGCAATAAGATATGTCATTGAAGAGATAAAAGAACATAAGTTAGCGCACTTTACAGGCAGAGGATGGCATACAAGCATAGCAAAACTCAAAAAGCACTATCCAGATATAGCAGAAATAGTTGGTAGTAGTGAAAATACATTCAAAAACATATTTCGCAAACAACACCAAAAATTCACACCCGATATGCTTAAACAGGAAGAAGACCTGGTTAGGAAAGAGATAGAAGAAATACAGCACCTCATCACACTTCTAAAAGCACATGAGAAAAAAACATACACAAAAAGCATGAACAAGCTTATAAAAATCCATCTTGCAAACCTTAGAACATTCGAGAAAGTGCTTAAGTCAATAGTAAATAATCTCGATAGATGGGTTCTTGTTGACAGAAAAGAACATAAAGAGCTGAAGAAAAAATCAAGGCTTTCCACAGAAGAGATGCACAAATTGTTGCAGAAAGAGGCGGAAGCAGAAGAGATAGATATAAACAAAGTGCATGTTGTTTTTGAATTCTTCAAAAAGGAAAAGATTAATATATTACATGATCTCGAAATGCTTGATAATATGAGTGCTTCATCGAGGAAATAAACCCTTTATAAGTGCTCTTTATTCGAGGTGCGATCATGGATGACGTTTCTAAAATTCAACAAATAAACAATCTTGCAAGGGAGCTTATGAAGCATGGCCAAGCAGGAAGCATGGAGCAGGCAATACAGCTTGCAACACAACAGGTAGAGGGCGGGGCAGTCCCGGTTCAAGAACAACAAAATACAGAAGTTGTGCAAGAACTGCAACCAGTAGAACATCATGAAATTCCGCCAGTGCAGGAACAACAAATGCCTGAGCCGCAGCACAGTCCACAAACTGAACACTTATCAGAACAACAAGAATCAACAACTGAATGCTGTTCAGACAAGCAAAAGATAGAAAGTCTGATCAAAGAACAGCAAAACTCAATGAACAATCTTACAGATGCTATAAATAAGGACAGAGAACACATCAAGAGCGTTGAGCAGAAAATAAATGGGATTATAGCAGATATGTCAAACATAAAGCAACAGCTTGAGAAGATGAGCAATAGTCCTGTCACACCTCCTATGAAGCCGAAAGATGTGAATCAAGGACAGACACAATTCAAAGGAGAAAGAACTCCTCCACCAGTAGAAAAAAAGCCAGAGCCTCATGCAAGATCAGGAAATTACCAGCCTGAAGATGTGTCAATAGAAAAAATCTTCTATTACGGCAATAGGTGATAATAAAAAAAATAAAATATTAAAATTCTTTACTTTTTTTCTTTTGTCTCTTCTGTGGATATTGACAGTTCCCTAGAGCGGGACTTTCTTTTAATGCCTTTACCAGAAATAAACTCTACTACTGTAGGTTTGATGGTAATATCGCCGAAGATGTGCAGCTTAGAGTGCGCTTTATACTTAATAATTCTCTCATCACCAGGTGCAAGCTCTCCGAATCTATATTCCAGAAGAGTACCCTCATTATCGTGCTTATGCATCTTAGCAGGGTGAAGTGAGCCTGCAAAAGAGTCATGCTTTAGCTCAACCATCTTAGTCACACGCTCAACAACCCTTATGTTGGTAAGAGCAGTCTTACTTCTGTTCTGAAGGTAAATAATCACAGAGAAATCAGCAATACCTCCATGAGACTTATGGACAGACCTCAATTTCTTCTTAACCAAAAGAGGACTTGGAATTGCGAATCTAAGCGCAAGAAGAACAATGATCAAGATAGCAACCAGAACAAGCCATCTATAGCTTGTTGTCAATGTTATATCCATAGACTCATCAGGTTCTAAAGAAGCATCCCAAACTAAAAAGCTCTTTTTATCCTGTTCAACAATTCTGAATTTGGGATCGGAATTTGAGAAGAACCGCTCCTTAAGAGAAGTTTCTAACCTCATAGAATCTGACTTTAAAGCGTTACCAGTATTTGTAATACGAATTGTTCTGATTTGTTTAAGCCATTTCTTTTCTACTTCAATATCTGTCTGGAAAGGAGGAAGATACTCAACAACATCAAAGTTGTGAACTGAATCATGGAACACTTCACCCTCATAATCAACAGTTATAGCTAGACTATCCTTTTGAGGCTTTATATTATCCATAAGAAGCACTGCAAAAGATATGCTCTTTGTATCCTCTGGTTGTATTGTAACATTTGTTGAATCTGCAATTATGCTGCTTGATATACTGACCTTAACATTCTCAAGAAGCCTTTTGTTATTGTTTGCAATGTTCACAAGCACAGTATACGTCCCGGTAGGATCCATCTGCGCAGGAACAGAGACATCAACATCCAAATCAGGCTCTGGAGGTATTTCATCTTCATCAACACCAACCACAATACGAAGAACAGCGTCATCATAAACATAATTTGTACCAATTGCTTGCACAAGAGCTCTGATGCCATAGGTGCCACGCTTAAGCTTATCAGGTCTCACAAACATATGGATGCTGCCAGTATCACCGGGTGCAAGTTTCACAGTTCTGGCAGAAGTGCCTGGCAGAATTTGTGCATACCAATTAGGAGGATCAAGATAAAGCATCTTAAAGCTATCTGTACTGTCTTTGTTGTTGGTTATTGAGATATTGAATTCTGCATAACCCTTGTCCAGGTCAGTTATCTTGTTATTAATAGCATCTACTCTGATCAAAACATCCTTTGGTGTAATTACATCAGCATATGCTATTGTGGAAAATATCAGAAATAATCCTAAAAGTATCACAAATGTTTTTTTCATATTGGCACCTCTTGCAAGCAGCAAAATAGCTATCCAACAGTGGGGTGAGTATATAAATATTTCGCTTAGAAAATTATTGAAACAACTATGTAAAGAGTGGAAATCATAGGTAAAGCAAGCAAATCGGTTTGAAGAAAAACATCTGAAAAGTTTTATATACAATTGACAATGAATACAACGTGAGAAAATAATGTGAGAAAATAACTTAAGAAAATAATTTGAGAAAGTAATGTGAGAAGATAACATGAGATATAATATGTGGCCTTAGCAGGTAGCAAATGGTTATGCTCATGCTCAAAGCATCAAAAATGCTTTGGCACACAAACCCTCAGGGTTTGTTGTTTGATACGCAATTGGCAATGGAAATAATATAAGAAAATAACGTAATAAAATAATGTAAGAAAATAACGTAATAAAATAACATGAAATATAACGTGGGGCCTTAGTGTAGTTTGGCTATCACTGGAGGCTGGGGGCCTTCTAACCGGGGTTCGAATTGCTATGGCGATTATGCTTTGCTCGAAAGTCCTCGAGGCCCCATTTTTATTGTCTTTTGATGTCAGAATGAGTTGTGTGTTTTTGGGCAGTATTTACGTGTTTTGCAGGCATTTATAAATAAAACCCTTATTTTGATGATTTATGCCTTATTTCCGCAAACAATTTGCAAAAATAAGCGATAAATATATAAATGAGCACTTCTTAATTATGCTAAAATGATAGTCGAAATTACAATTCAAAACTTCCTTTCAATAAAGGAACCAGCAGTATTAAGCTTAGATGCAGGATCTAGCAAGAAGCTAGCTCAGAATCTAATAGCTTTACCAGACAAGGAGAATCTACTCAGATCTGTTGCAGTATATGGTGCAAATGCCTCAGGCAAGTCAAATCTAATCCACTCAGTTTTTTTCATGTGGTTCTTAGTGAAAAACTCACATAATTTCAATGTTGATCAAAAATTCAATAAGATGATGCCCACTAGACAGCCATTCAAACTGGATAGTGCATATATCAATAAACCTAGCAAATTTGAAATTATTTTCATTAAAGATGATGTAAAATATAAGTATGGTTTTTCATGTAATGATGAAAAAATCGTTGATGAGTACTTGTACTTCTGGCCAAAAGGTAGGGAGGCCTTGATTTTCAGTAGAACTAACTCTAAGGAGTTCAAGTTCACAGATGATAAACCTCAACAGAAACTGATTGAGAAACAGATGACTGATAACGTCTTGTATTTGTCAAGAGCCACACAACTAGGATTTGAAAAAACCAGGAGTGTATATGAGTTCATAGTAAATGATATTGTGATAAATCCTAATCAGACAAATTTGACCATGCATCAAATACATGAAGATAAAGAAATTAAGGCACAAGTCCTGAAAATTCTTAAGAAAACAGACTTTGGTGGAATAATAGATTTGGAAGTTAAAAAAGAGTTACGTAAAGTCAACGGTTTAGAATTAAAATTTGGAAATGAGGGTGCTATAATTAATCCTCTAAAGGAAACTGAGAAAGAATTCTATGACGTTAAATTTGTTCATTATGATAATAACAAAAAAGAAGTCAGGTTAGACATAGATGAAGAGTCTCATGGAACTCAAAAAACTATAGCCCTGCTTGGCCTAATATTTGATATATTAAAGACTGGCAAAACTCTTTTCATAGACGAATTTGAACTTAATTTACACCCAAACATCACAGAGTTTTTGATTAAGTTATTTCACAGCAAATATAATGAAAAAAATGGACAACTAGTTATTACCACACATGATACTACCCTACTAAAGAATAAGGACTTATTTAGACGAGATCAGGTATATATTTGTTCAAAAGCACCTAATAAGTGGACAGAATTAAACTCTTTGCTAAATTTTGATCTGAGAGAGACACTTAGTTTTGAAAATGCTTATCTGAATGGTCGTGTAGGGGGTCTTCCATTCATCGACGAGACATTTTTCGAGGCAGAAGATGGTTAGAAGACGTCCTACAACTTTAAAAAAGACAAGTAAACTATGGATCTCCTGTGAAGGGAAGACAGAAAAGAGGTACTTTGAGAATCTTCGCGTTACTGAGAAACTTAGATTGAAAATCGTTCCACTTGAAGCTGGAGTGACAAGAGCTGATCAGATACTTGATAAAGCATTAAGGTTCCAGAACGGTGAATTCAAGATCAACAAGGACTCCTTCGATAGTGAGAGAGATATAATTGTCTGTGTGTTTGACAGGGATGATAATAACACAGCAGATGTTTTCGAAACGATTCGAAGTAAGATGGGAGAAATCAAAATTATCTATTCAAATCCTTGCTTTGAATTTTGGATTCTTTGTCATGATGGATACTATAATTCACCCGCATATGACCAAAGACAAGTCTGTGATCTTGTCACAGAAAAACTTGGCCTTCAAACAAAGACTGAAACCGAACTCTATGAAAAAACAAAAGAAAAAATTGAAGATGCCAAGACACATGCGAAAAGAATAAAAAAGGTCCATGAAGATGCAGGTACTGAACTGATAAGCAGGGACTCAACACCATTAAGCTTAGCCTATGAAATAATTGAAATTATTGATGAATTCCGATAAACTGTGGAGTTAAAATTCACTGCGGTTGTTGTGGCCTATGCGACATTAGCCTATATTGTCTTGTATATGGAGGTGATGAACATGGCGTCATATGTTAAATTAGGAATTGCAGCGTTTGGTGGGAGCATCGGCGTGGAGTGCATGGCGCATTCCACCTAATGTTGTATTAGAGCAATGATAACAGCTGGATTTTCCACGGCCGATGAGGGGGTTCGATTCCCTCGCTCCACATTTTTTGACAACAACCGATACTTGAAAAAGTAGACGAGGAAACATGAAAAAAATAGTGGTCTTCATTGATACGAATAAGTTGGTTAAATACCAAGGTAATGACAAAGGTAATAATCTTATTTGCGAAGATTATTCTGAGCTTCAAATAAATGAAAATATTATTGAAGGATTTGCTCCAGAACAGTTTGATCTGATTAGATCAGCGTACGCTAGGTAAGACTCGCTTAGATTTGTTCTTGACAAATTATTCAAAATCAAGCACATTAGGCACTAGCCCAAAAAACTGACTATACTCGAAATCTATTGGGAAGATAGTTTTGGCTGGAGATCTGATTGCGAGATTAGATACACCTACATATCGTCCGCCTTTTAATATTGATGATATGTCCATTCCTTCGTGGTGGAATTTATACTTTGAGTAAGGATATGGGATGAAAGGCATAATATCGGGATCACCAATCTTTGTATAGTCTATTATAGCACGTCTCCACTTTTCTACCAATTGTTCTTCTCCTCCAACAATGTGAGTGAATATTTTCTTTCTTAAATCAGGAAGATCATACTCGTCTTTTGTTAGTTTGACAGCCGAATCATGATCAATTTCAAAACAATCTAAACCAAGCGCGCCGTCATAGAGTTCCTGAGACACCGGAATCATCCCTTCATCTAATTTTGTTTTCCATGTAAGTTCGTCAATCAGTTGGTGATTAGAGACAAGTCTTAATGCCAGACTCTTTTCATCAGGATCTGGTAGAGCTATTATTGGAAGAGTGACGTAGCTATCGCGCATTAATTCCATATCTGCAGGATTTCCCAATTCACCAAGAAGAACTTGCACATACTGTTTACCAGTCATGATAACTCTGCCATCTTGTCTGATTTGTTCAGCAGAGGTATACAATCTTGCTTCATAAGGCTTAATAAATCTTGTGTGGACAGGCGGACCTTCTTTGATACGGTCGCAAATTGTAGAATAATTATTTGTTTGGGTGTACATTTTATTTCCTCCGTTTTTTAATTATTTTTTGATCAATTCAAGTTGGAAGTCTTTCCCCCTGTTTTTGTGGTTTTTACTCCTTAATAAGGGTAAACGATACTATTATATAACACTTTTTGCCAGTTTTTAGCTGATTTATGGAAAAACTTATAAATAATTACATATTATCCTTGATATGTTAGAAATTGATAAGAAAGATAGGAGATTATTGTATTATTTATCACGTAATTCTAGAGAAAGCTACAAGCAGTTAGGGAAAAAAATAGGTGTGAGTGAAAGCTCTGTTGGTTACAGAATACAAAAACTGAAAAAAAGAGGGATAATAATAAACTTCACACCCAAATTAAACTACTCGCTCTTAGGACATATACCATTCATCATGCTTTTTAGATTTAATGAAGACATATATGATAAAAAAGAGATAATAAAATACTTCAAAGAACACGATTATGCTCTATGGGCAGAAAGCATGTTAGGACAATGGGATCTAATGGTAGAATTCTCGGCAAAAAACTATTTACATTTGATAGAGATCATAAAAGAAATAACAGAACACTTTGGAGAAACACTGAATAGTTATGAAGTATCATCATCCACGGAAATACTCAAAGCAGAAGACTTGATACAAGACATATACCAAGAACTAAAACTAGAACGGCCTCCTGCAATAAAATGGACTGAAGGAGAAGTACAATTAACAGAGAAAGACAAACAAATACTAAAAATACTAACAAAAGATGCATCGCTAAGTTACATGGAGATAGCAAGAAAACTAAAACTAACATTTGATACAGTAAGATACAGAATAAAAAACTTAGAGAAGAAAGGGATAATAGCAGGATATTCAACATCAATAAACCTGTCAAAACTAGGATATACAGAGTATTTATTCAAAATAAAACTAAGTAACATATCAAAAGAAAAATATAGAAGACTAAGAAATGTAATAAGAGAAAACAACAACATAGTCTATGCAAGTTACGATATAAACATAAACTCATTTTTATTCATATGCGCATTCAAAACACCAAACGAAATAGGTAAAATATCAAAAGTCTTTAGAAAGAATTATTCAGATATAATAGAAAAACAAGACTACTGGGTTATGAAAGAAGTATTATTCATAGATCTGTTCCTGGATGGAATACTAAAATAAAAAACATGAACTAAAATTCTCTAAAATTGGTGATTAATATATATGGAGGAAAGTGTAGACGCATGAAGAAAACAAACAAAATTTAGTACAACAGGGCAAACACCCTATTTTTATTGTCTTTTGATGTTAGTCTCCTAATCCGTATGATTCCAGAAATGCAGTTATTGTTTTGTATTCTTTTAGAAAATTAAATCCTTTTTCGGTCAGCGAGTATGTCTTTCCTTTTTTCTGTTTTTGCTCTTCTACAAATCCTTTCTCTATCATCTCTTTCATGTATTCTTCGAGCATTGCGTGAGAGAGATTTGCCTTGTAGATGATATGTGTCGGCTTTATCTTACTGTTCTTTTTCTGGATGACTCTTAGTATGTCATGAATTACTGTAAGTCGATTTCTTTTTTGGTTCATTTTCGTATGACTAGTATCAGATTAATAAGGATTAGGATGTATGCGACTAATTCAAGGAAGTGACCTATCATGTAGAACAGGCTGTGATTTACACTTACAAGGAAATGCAGTCTTCCAAACAGCAGGAATACAAATGCAACTAACACAATTAAAGTCTTTGTCTGTTTATTCTTAATGTAGTTTTGGAAGTAATGCCATACCATGTAGGTAAGGAGTGTTGATGCAAGCAGATAAAATATGTATAATTGGTTTGTGCTGAATAGGATTGCTAGAAACGTCACTGCAAACATGAGAGGGTAAATTCTCTCATTTTTACTTCTTAATGTTGTGTGAGTCAAGGTCAACAGTCCTATTGTGAAAAAGAGCATGTATGCATAAAATCCTATGTTGTTAAGCGTATTGATGCTGGCTATATTGAATGCTCTACATACATTTTCATTCAGTTTTGATAGGATAAGAAAGTTTGTGATTGATTGTATAAGATAAGAAACAGATATCAGACTGAATGCTATGCTGAATGTTTTCACCTGGTTTTTACCTGATAATTTATAGACTTTGTATGAGTACAGACCCACTGCTAATGTAATTACTGCGAAAGCTAGTTCTAATGCAATATCTATGCCAAAGAACCAGCTCGGTGTTGCGAATAGGTATCCCATCTTGCTTTAAAAATAGTATATTGACCTTTTTAAGCTTTATGCAAGTTTGTTCTGATTTTTCTTTAATATTTTATTTAAGTGACGTGGATCTTACTATTCTTATATTCACGAGGTGAGTCGCAATGGACGTAGCAAAAGAATTGTTGATGAAAGAACAAAGGGTTCTGTACTGGGACCGTTTTGGTATTGTATTACCTGACATGTTTTTGCAGAAAATCATTTCAGAGGGGTTAGTAAGTGAACAGCGATAATCTAATTTGGGAAAATTTCCTAGTGGGAGATATTTACCATTGGGAAGTCGATGAAACGGGGCAGATAAGAATTAGGAGTAATTTGGTAGGAAATAGTTAAAATGGTGTTTTGATGAGGTGATGCAGATGGTAGAAGTTAATCACTACATGTGTTGTGAGGAGGTAGAAGTTTATGAAAATGGATTTTTTGTGAGTATGAGTTTGGATGATTTTGTTTCGTGCTATCCTAAGGAATCTCCTACCTCTTTGGTCCATGACAACCCTGAATGTATGAAGAAATATTATAGGTTTGCGGCAGGAGATAATGCTGAGCTTTACCAGACATTGATGGACAATTATGTTTCTCGTAACAGAAGGTGATTGAGATGAGAAAGAATATTTTAGTTGTGTTTGCCGCTTTTTTGCTTTTGGCTGTTGCAGTATATTCCTATGAAGGTGATTTGGAGTCGAGTAATTCGAGGTGGAATATGTTTGGGCATTTGTTGAGTCTTGAGGGTATGGATGAAATACATGATTCCATGACTGAAAGTTTGGATTCTGAGCAGACGGATCCACTACATGAAGGATGCACAAATAGCTATGGTCTTAGTAGTATGAGCGGTATGATGGGCTGGCGTGGCTAGACATCGCTGATGAGTGGGGCTGTGATAGCCTAACTTATCATCTAATTGTACTTTTTAAATACTTTTAAATACTTTTGAACCATATAAGACCTACGAGGTGTTCCTTATGAAAAAAGCAATATTGTTGTCTATGTTTCTCCTGTTGGTACCTGCTGTTCTTGCAGACTATGGTATGATGGGTGATTGGGGTATGATGGGTGGAGCAGGATGGTTTGGAATGGGTATTTTAGGATTGTTATACTTTATGATTGGAGCATTAGTGTTTTCAGTCATATTCTGGCTAACACATAACTGGCTTGTCAAACCACATAAGAAAAAGTGAATTATGGCTACAAGAAATCTGTTGATGCTATGGGAATTATTGATTATGTTGATCTTAAATAGATAGCAATTCAGATTGAAAAAAGTTGTTGAATGAATTTAGAGGTGAAAATATGGCTAAAGAGAAATGCAAATGTTTGCCTGCAGGTCTTGCTGCAGCGATTGTCTCAGCTGCATTGATGTTGCTGTTAGGAATTTTTGGTAAACTGGGTATCTACACTGGCGCTGTTGATATGATGAAGCAATGGCACATGTTCTTCTCACTCAGTATTGTCGGAATCATTACAGGGATGATTGAAGCTGCAATAATTGGCTTTGTAATAGTGTACGCATTTGTGTATGTATACAACAAGCTGGCCAAATAATCTTTTATTTTTTTGAGAATTACCTCTTCACCTTTTTGTTCACAATAAGTATGAACAGTGTGAAGAATGCAAATATGACTGCAAGAAGTGAAGCAGTGCCCATGAACCTTTCCTGATTAAGGCTGTTATCACCTGAAACAGCGTAACCTGTTATGAATGGACTTGAGACAATTACGTTCAGAACCATGAAAACAAGAAGTATGAATATGACTGCTATCATTATTTTTTTCCAATTAATGTATTTCCTACTAAGATTTGTAAGTTTATGATACGGCACCTCATGTGGATGGGGTGTTTCAGGAATTTTGATTATTGTTGGTTTTTTTTGTGGGCGTTTCAAGAATAGCACCTCTATAAACGGTTCTTGCGTAATTGCATATTTAAACCTTTCGACAAAATCAATCAAACAAGAATACTGTAAAGAAGTTGGGAAGTTGAATTTTTTAGTTTTTCTGGCATGGATTCTTCAGATTTTCTGACTTAGCAGTTTTTCCCTGCCTGTGCAATAACTGCTGCCACGCTCGCACTGCTGTGGTTTTTGATGTGTTCGCCCAACTGCGTTAGGTTTTTTTAAGTTAGAGGTTTAGGCTCGCTAGGTGGCAGCAGTAGCACAGGCAGGGGTGTTGCTGTAATTGTTGGTTGTGCGGGTATTGGCAGGGTGTGAGTGGTTGTGGTTTGTGTTGTGTGCTGTGTTGTTGTTGTGGTTTGTGGTAGAATTAGTATTGACTTGCTTGTTGATTTATCAATTTCTTATAACTCTGCTTATGTGTTCATCTTTGTTTATGTGAATTATGTGGTCTACAAAGCTTTCTATCTTGGATTCATGACTCACAATTATTGTCTGTCTTGTGTTAAGCTCATCAAGAACATTTCGTACGCGATCAAGCTGATCAGAAGAGAAACCATCAGTAGGCTCATCAAGTATCAGAAGGCTCCTTGTTCGGATACTGCTTATCATGTCATTTATTACTCTATTAAGCGCAAGCCTGTACGCAAGAGCAATAGATGTCTTCTCACCACCACTGAGCGATTCAAGATTTGTCTCATGTCCATTCTGAGAAACAACAGGATAGAAAGAATCATCAAGCCGTACAGAAATTACCTCATCTTCTATCATAATTCTAAACCATGACGAAAAAAGTTCGCTGAACTGTCCATGAACCCTGGCAAGCACCTGACGTTCCATAACACCCATCAAACGCATGAAAATTTTCTCTATCCATTCAAGCAGAATACCTAGTCTGCCGTGCTCTCTTAGAGCATCCTCTTTTGACTTGACATCCTTTTCAATAGAACTCACAATGCTTGCAAGAGCTTCTGCCTCCTTGCCTGCCTTTCCAATCTCAACTTCTAATTCCTTTTCTTCAGACAAGATGCGCTCAAAAACCTCTTTGCCAAGCGCAAACCGTTCAGCAACAGAAGACAGTCCTAACATCTTCTCACTTAGCAAACGCTTCTCATTATTTATCAGTCCAACTTCCTGGCGCAAACTGTCCTGAAGAGATGTAAGCTCATCTTTTCTCTTCTGTTTTTCAGCAACAAGTTCCAGGTTATGCTTTTTTTCACTTAAAAGTATCTCATATCTTCTTATCTCTTTGAGTAAATCCTTTCCTTTTCTGATATCAATAGAAAGTTTTTCGCTGTGGGTGTTATCTGCAGAATCATTGGATATTCTTTTTCTTTCTGTTGTGTATTCTTCACAAAGACGCCTTGTCTCTTTGAGTTCCTTTTCAACAGAATAAATGTTGTTAAGTTCTACCTTAAGAACAGCAAGTCCATTTTCTTTAATCACAAGCTGCTTTAGTTTCTCTGACAAATCATTGACTTTTGATTGTGTACTTGCTTTATCTTTTTCAAGTGATCCAATCTCTGAAACAAGCTTTGCAATTTTCCTATCTTCAGTATCAATTATAGAGCTCTTGTGAACTGCATCTACTTTCTGTCTGCAAGTAGGACATTCATCAAGCCCTGATATCTCTGCCTTAAGATTATTTGATGAGTTCAATGAAGTCGAGTTTTTAGTTATTGATGTTGATATTTCTGCCAGATTTTTTCCTATTGACTCAAGCTCAGATGACACGTTATCTTTAATAGAAAGTTCAGCCATGATAAGACCAACCGCTTTACGTTTATCTTCTGCTGCAGATACCCTTGACGATTTTATCTCTATATCCTTATTCATTTGCGCAATGCGAGAGTCAATCTGCTTAGCTCTTTCTGCAAGCGCACTCATCTTTGCATTCAGATCTGCCAGCTCATTTTCCTTACTAACAATATTCTTTTCAATCGCATCTGAAAGAGGGTATTCTTTTTCATCAACAGATTCCAGCTTGTCATTAAGATGTTTTATACCTGCGTTAATCTCTTCCATCTCAGAATTGTTTCTGCTACGCTGCTTAACAATCTCCATAAGCCGCGCCTCAAGTATGCCAGATTTCTTTTTTGAATCTTCAAGCTGTGAACGTTCTGTCTCAATCACATCAAGCTCAGATAACTTTTCTTTTTTCACAGACCTTACGTATTCGAGTTTTGGTGTAAGATCTTGTACGCGTTGCTTTGCAGCATCCAATACAACCTGTCTTGACTTCAACTCAGTAATCTTCTCATCAAGACCTTGTGCAACCCCTGCCAAAACTTTTCTGCGCTCTTTTAGCGAACGCGCATAGAATCCTGAGTTTTCAGCTACGCGCTTATAACGGTCAATACCAAAAACCTTTCTTAATGTGTCGACGCGTTGCTCATGCCCTTCAAGCAGAATGTGTTTCATCTCTTCTTGAGGAGTGTATACTGTATATCTATAGACTAATGACTTTGACTTTGTCAGCATCTCCTTAGGATAGCCAAGGAGGTTCAATATTCTTGCCTTAAGTTCTGTTGGAGTACATTCTAACTTTTTGTTGTCAATAATTATGAAACCAGCTTCCTGTGCCACAGAATCGCGACGACGCTTAAGCTTCCGTAGAATTACAACATCTTTACCTTCTACCTGAAAATTAAGCTCGACTTCACCATCATCTTTACCTTTTCTTAAAAGAGCATCGCCAGATATAGAATCCCTTCTCGCACCAAACAATGCAAACTCTATAGAATGGAGTATTGAAGACTTCCCACTGCCTATATCGCCTGCAAGAAGTATAGAACCTTCAGGGAAAACCAGTTTCTCATCAGTATAGCTTCTGATGTTCCTCATACGTATTGAATGTAGAATCATAGAATATAAAAAAACACATTTGTATAAATAGGTTTTTAACCATACACCTGAGACGAAAAAAATTATTTGAAGTCAATGTGATACATAAATCAGTTTAAATCAATCATAAAATACTTGAAAGAAATGCGTAAAACATAAAAATAGCCTGTGTCTCCAAATAAGGACTAACAAAAAGAATTTTTTTACTACCACAAAATTTATATAAGAATGCCCTATTCTTGCGTGATAACTTTCCCAAAAAAACACGCTGAGGTGGTTTGTAAATGAAAAAAAATTATGTGAATTCACTGGTATTTCTCGGAATTCTAATCATAACACTATCAATCATTGGGTGCCAGGGCTATCAGCCCCCAACATACAAGGCTCCTGAAGATGCAGTTGAAGATGTCGAGATAGATGTAACTGATCTTGGAGATGATGAGTTTGATAATGATGATTGGTGGGAAGAGGTTGATGAAGGACTTGATGAAGCTGAAGATGTAGATGGAGCTGGAGAAGCTGATGAAGCTGGAGAAGCTGGAGAAGCTGAAGAAGCTGATGAGCCTGTAGTGAAGTCCTTTAAGCCAACAAGTAGGACAGCACCTGTTGAAGACGAAGAGGTTGTTGTTGATGAAGCTGAAGAAGATGATGAAGAAAGCTTCACAAGATCGCCCTATAGACCAATTGTTGAAGAAGACCTTCCAACATTAATAGTAACTGAAGGAGAACTTGTCAATATCGCAGTCAAAGCAACAGACGCAGATGGTGATGAGCTGACATATACTTTCACACAACCACTTGACGAAGATGGTGAGTGGCAGACAAGAGTAGGTGATCAGGGAGTATATTATCCTGAAATCACAGTGTCAGATGGCAAGGAAGAAGTCATTAACAAGGTCAAGCTAATAGTGGAACCAAAGAACAACAAACCAGTACTTGCATTCATAGCTGATATCAATGTAGAAGAGGGAGACACAGTTGTGCTCACCCCTAAGTCAACAGATGGTGACGGAGACAGGATAACCTATTCCTACTCTGGCTGGATGAGCAGTTCTACAAAGACAACAGACTATGGTGATTCGGGAACCCACAAAGTTGTAGTGTCTGCAACAGACGGCATATCCACCGTAACACAGGAAGTAACTGTGACTGTAGAAGACGTCAATAGGGTACCGGAAGTCGAGATTGAGTTCTGATGCCATAAAATATTTTTTTTATCCTTTTTTTTGTACGATCATAATATCACAAAAAATCAAAGAGATAGTTTTATAAATTAATAAATGAATTGTTATCGCATAAAGCCAAAACAGAGGTCCTAAAATGTTAGAAGAAGATCAGCCTCAAGAAGAACCAAAACATGAAGATTCTGCTGCAAAGAAAGTCGTTGATGACATAGTGGAACAGACAAAAGAGACTATGGAGTCCAGCCCTATCAAGAATTTTGGCAAGCTCGTTCCAGCACTTATAGAGAAAGGAATAGAATCAGTCAATCTATCCATGTTTGATCAAAATACTAGAGAGCAGCTACTCAATGAAGTAGGCGATGAATGTCTCAAAAAAGGCAAGATCAACGAAGCGATAAAAGCATTCATGTTCATAGGCAACAAGTCTAAACTTTCAAAAATCGGCAAGAACTATGAGAACATAGGTATGTTCTCAGAAGCAGTGGATATGTATGTTCTAGCAGAAGATTTGGCTGAACTCTCAATTGTAGGAGATAAATGTCTCAAAGAAAGCAAATTCTCAGATGCAATCAAAGCATACAAAGCGGTTAATGACAGACAGAAACTACTGCTTGTAGGAGATGAATGTATGAAAAGAGAAAAATGGGACTCAGCACTAGAGATTTTTTCATACTTAGATAGCAAAGAAAAATTAGTAGAACTAGGCGATAATTGTTTTAAGCATCCATTTTTCAACTATGCCTCGAAAGCATACCAACTTGCGGATGACTCTGAGAAGCTGACAAAACTTGGAGATGAATGTATTAGACAAGGGCTAGTTAAGACTGCTTATGATATCTATGTTGCAGCAGGTAATGATACTATGGCAACATTCATTAAAGAGAACTTTGTGAATAAGCCTGGGCAGTAGGGTTTTCTTATGCTGTTTTGGCTTTCTTAAATATGTTAGATTTGAGTATTTCCCATTCTTCAGGTCTGTCGTATCTCATGTCCATTAGGAATTCTTTGTAGTATGATTCTTTGCTGTAGTTTTCTTTGATCCAAGGTCTTTCTGAGTCATATAAGCACTGTATAAGGAATTGATCTTTTGTCATTGTGACTTCTGGCTCCATTAGATCTTCAATCCTGTTGATTTTCATTTCCATTATTTTCTTTGCAAGGTCTTCGTTGTAGTGTCGTCCGCCCTGTTCGCTGAATATTTTGCTTGCTTCTGCATTGTATTCTTGTTGTGTTAACCAGGTTATGCAGTACTCATCTGATGCTATTTCTTTGAGTTCTTCTTCTTGTGAGTGTGCGACATCGAGTAGGTCTGTGATTCCCTCTCCTCCATTTTTTACGTGCATGTATATTGCGAATAGGTCTCTTTCGAGTTGGTTGACATCTCCCCAATAGTCATGAAATGAATCTTTGTAGGCTTGCCAGGCCCTCCTTGACAAGGTGTGTGAAACTTCCGGAAATTTTCACATCCACTGGACTTATTGACACAGGTTATATAAATGACAATTCCTTACATATTTTCATGGAAAATAGATTAGTTGTCTTTCAGGACAAGAATATCAGACGTACCTGGCACGATGATGAATGGTATTTCTCTGTTGTTGATGTTGTTGAGGTTCTGACAGATAGTCCTACACCGAGACAATATTGGGGTAAGGTGAAGAATCGTGAATTTAACTCTCTTGAGTTGTCCCCAATTTGGGTACAACTTAAGTTGCCTTCATCAGATGGGAAGTCTTATTTGACAGACTGTGCCAATACCAAGTCACTCTTCCGGATAATCCAGTCAATTCATTCAAAGAAAGCTGAACCATTCAAGAAATGGCTTGCTCAAGTAGGTTATGAGAGGATTGTAGAGATTGAAAATCCTGAATTAGGACAAGATAGAATCAAGCAATACTATGAACTGAAAGGGTATCCCAAGGAATGGATAGATAAACGGATTCGTGGAATAGCTATTAGACAGGATCTTACAGATGAATGGAAGCAAAGGAATGTGCAGACTGCTAAAGAGTTCGGAATTCTCACTAATGAGATATCTAAAGCAACCTTCGGAAAGACAATTGGAGAATATAAGGAATTCAAGAAGCTCAGAAATCAGAACTTGAGAGATCATATGACTGACTGGGAGCTTATCTTGACAATGTTTGGAGAAAAAGCCACCACAGACATCACAAAACAGGAAGACGCGCAGGGCTTTGTTGAATGTAAGGATTCAGCAAACAAGGGAGGGAATGTAGCAGGAAGAGCAAGAAAAGACTTGGAGAAAAATATTGGAAAAATCGTTGTTTCTGATAAGAATTATTTACCAAAACGAAAACAATTGAATTGAATAGGTCAATCTACTTCTTCGCCTTGAGCCGCCTCAAGCAGACACACATCTCATAACCCTCAGACTCACCATCCTTGATTGAACCGAGATATATGCGATTCTCAGGATGAATCTTTTTCACGAAATGGCAAGCTCCAGAATGCATTTTTGTTGATTGTGAAGAAGCGATAATTCGGTTTTCATTTTCAAGAGCATAGTCTGTTTTCACAGGCTCAGGAGATTCTTCAATAACTTCTTCAATTTCTTCGTGCGCATCAGGCAGGTCTTCTTCCACTGTAGGCTCTGGCATCAAGTGCTTGGTGAGATCGTTAGCAGAAGGCATTGTAGTAGGCTCTATAATATCTGGTTTTTGAATTGGTTCCTCTTGCGTAGGTGTCTTAGGTAGATCTTCCTTGATTATTTTTTCAGAAAACACATTATTCATCCTCTCAGAAAGTTCACTGCGTTTCTTTTCAAGCTCTTTACGTTCATCACTTGTCAGACTTGTCTTACGGATACATGTTCCACCTTCGGAAAGATGGTCTCTGTCAAAAAGAATATTACACTTTCTGCAGTAATAATGGAAATGATCATTACCTTTAACATCACCACCACAGATAGGACATGCTTTAGGAAATAAATAGATGAAGTTTAATTCAATATCATCTGTCTTCGGTGCTTTCTCGTTTTCATCAAACTCGATAATGTCATCCTCAGACAGACCGAGATCATCAAGCTCATTTTTTTTTCGCATTGGGTTCCTTATATCCTCCTTTTTTGTTCTTAAGATCAGGGTCTTTAATATCTTTTCTTTTTCTGTTCCAAGGCGTTATGATTCCAGCAACACGAGACATAAGACTTTTTTGCTCGTCAATCTGTTTTAGGATAGGCATCAAGGCCTCATCAAGAACATCAGAAGAATAATGCTTTTTGAGCAGATTATAATTATGTTCTACAATATCCTGTCTCTTGTCATTATCGGTTATCAACTGATACGTGTCAGAAACAACTTCTGCATCGACTTTCTGGTCCATCACAACAAACTTGAAACCTTTGTTGAGGAAACCATTCAAGTTAGAGAAGTTGTTTACAACAAGAGGTTTTCTATACGCAACAGACTCTATTATGGGATTTCCGAATGCATCACCTGCAGTAGGATATATCACAACATCTGAATGAAGATACGCATCGTGAATTGAATAAAATTTCTGCTCAGAGTTTTGATGCCTACTCATAAACACTCGATCATTAGCAAAAATAATTTTCACACCCTGCTTATTCATCTTCCTTACAATCTCTTCAAAATAATTACCGCGGGAGTAGATAGGTGAACCGGTTATCAGAAGCACATTATCCTTCTTGGTTATGTCATTAATCTCTGCGACAAGCTTGATAGATCTTTCCACATACTTGTTCCTCTTTACCCTTGTTGGCTGTAGAAAAATCAATTGATCATCGTTTATGCCGAGCGCTTTCCTGAAATCACTATTGTAATCGTCAATCGTGCTTAGCTTGTCAGTGTCAATTGTGTTAGGGATGATGCTTGAACTTACTCGTTTATCTGCAAGAAGTCGAAGACGCGCGTTCTCTGTGTTTGTTATGTGCGTTATGTTCTTTAGTTTTGGTGGTAGGTTATTTGTTATCTTTGGGAAGTTGTTGAACTTTGCGAAGTAAGGATTTATCCAATGAAGATAATGATAATGACTGATTGTGGGCAGACCCAATTCAGAGACTATCTGTGTCAAGGCAATGTTTAAAGGCACATTCTTCAAAGAACCCAAAGCGTCCTCGATACACAAAACCTCTATCTTGTTCTTTACAAGATAATTTTTCAAAGGACCTTTGATACGTTTCACAAGACGGTCAATAAGAATATCTGCGGCTTTACGCCCCTGCTTATCCAGCTTTGAGCTGAACATTATGCTTTTCACACCCCGCACTTCAGGATGTTTATAATCCATCTCATGCAGTTCGAAAATTGGCAGGTTGACAGGCTCACCGAACTTACCAGCTATAAGGTGAACATTATACCCTTTGTTCACGAACTTATTGATCCAGTTCTCTGCGTCCACGCTTATAGCGTCCACACACTTGAGACGCGAGGCGATTACAGCAAGGTTTTTCTTTTCCATGGTAGAATGCCTGGTAATCTATTGGTTTAAAAAATTATCATTGCAGAAAACTCCAAAACCTTTATAAATGTGGCTTTTCTCCACTGTATCAGCTAAAGATGTGGGCGATGGCTTGCCTGAATTTAGCACATACAGCGCTTTTACGCTGTTAAATAACAAATAATAACGGAGGCCTAAGAATGGGATATCTCAAATATGTAAGACAGCTCTGGAAAAAACCACAAGAAAATATGCCTGAGCTATGGCGTGAAAGACTTCTACAATGGCGAAGAGAGCCAGTCACAGTCAGGATAGAACGACCTACAAGACCTGACAGAGCAAGATCACTTGGGTACAAAGCAAAGCCTGGTATCATAATGGTCAGGCAGCGTGTGTCAAGAGGCGGAAGGATGCGTGAGCAGTTCAAATCAGGCAGACGAAGCAGGGCAATGAGAAGGCTCAAGATAGTCAACATCAACTATCAGTTGGTCGCAGAACAGAGAGCGCAAAAAAAATACACAAACTGTGAAGTTTTGAATTCTTATTGGGTATCTCAGGATGGAAAGAACTACTGGTATGAAATCATACTGCTCGACAAAGATCATCCTCAGATATTATCTGATAAGCAGCTCAAATTTGTCGGCAAATCTGATAACAGGGGAAGAGTCTTTAGAGGATTAACCTCGGCAGGAAAGAAAGGACGTGGAATGCGCAGTAAAGGTGAAGGTGCAGAGAAGATACGGCCAAGCCAGAGAGCTAACAAACGACTGGCTAAATAAGACGCGACGCGTCCCTATAAGTATCTTTATTTTTTTCTTTTTTTTCTATTTTATTGTCATCATCTAGAGGGAAGTCTACAAGGACTTTGTTAAACATGACAGCATTATGGTTGATGCCTCTCCATCGTGCGTAATTGCCGCCGAACACCTCTGCGTTATAATCTATATTTGTATTACCTCTTTTTGCTTCAGTGGCATACATCTCAAGCACTCTGCTCATGGAATCTTCTTCAGAACGTATGTCGAGCTCCCAATAGATTTGACTATTACTGTCTCTTTGAACTAATCTTGAAGAAAGGGTGAGACTGCCAGCGTTTTTGCTGATGCCTGCATCTATTAATGATGCATAATTATCATAAAGCCAATCCAAATCATCATTAAAATAGAATTCTTTGTTAACAATATTACTTGCGCATCTGAAAAATGAATTCACAACATTATCTATGCCTGCAATTCTGTCGCCGTCACATTTGGCATTGTATGTTTTTTTGATACCTGTCTCGCAATTCTGGACAACCTTGGCGGTATCTATAAATGCCTGCGTTCCGAACTTGGTTCGTAATTTCTTTGTAAGATTCTTGTATTTATTGTGGTTTCTTTGTGACATGAATTTTATGATGTGGGGTAATGTAATAAAACTTTTTTTTAGATAATTACTCATATAATACAAAATGATGCAATATCTCGCAATATTTATATAAAATGAGACATATTTGTTTTTGTGAGGTGTTAGATATGGTTGGATACAGATGCTTATCATGTGGATACAAATTCAAGCCAAAGACGGACCGATCACCGAACAGGTGTCCTTACTGCTCTTCTCCAGATATCAAGATTGATGAGTCAGCACAGGATTTGCTCGACTCAGTAGGCAAGAAACTTATACCTGACGTATAATGAAAAAAGCCACATTATTATCTATATGTATATTGTTTATCACGGCGATGATATCTTTATGGGCATATCCGCAATTAACAGGTACTATAGCAACTCATTGGAATGCAGACGGTCAGGCGAATGGGACAATGTCAAAGTTCTGGGGACTTTTATTGCTGCCTCTTGTATCGCTTGGTATGCTTGCACTTTTTCTTGTGCTACCTTTGATAGATCCTCTCAAAAAGAATTTTGAGAAATTTAGACGAGAATACAACTTCATAATCATTACATTGATGTGTTTTATTTCATACATCAACCTGCTTATAGTGATGTGGAACATAGGACTTGGGTTTAACATGTCGCAGGCGATAGCGCCAGGAATTGGAGCATTGTTTTTTCTTCTTGGATTGTTGATAAAAAATATCAAAATGAACTGGTTTGTAGGAATTCGGACACCCTGGACACTTAGCAGCGATACGGTCTGGCAGAAGACTCATGTTCTTGGGTCAAAATTATTTATGATATCGGGAGTGATTGCGGCAACAGGCGCTATATTTCCAAACTATTCTGTACTGCTCATGGTCGTGCCAGTCATTGTTTCGTCACTTTGGGCAATTTTTTATTCATATTTTGAGTACCAAAAAGAAAATCATAAAAATCCGCCGCGGTCTCATTCCACTCCGCACTGAAGTGCGGAGTTTGATCGGAATGATTGCTTTGACAGGCGGATTTTTAGGATGCTCGGAAATGCTCATCCGCGCACTAAAGTGCGCGGTTTTCGCCCGCATTTCCGACATAAGCATGTCAAGAAAAAAGGATGATATAATATGGAACACTCAACAAAAGTTGGAATATCATTTGGTCTAACATCGGGAGTAATAACAACACTTGGTCTTATGGTTGGTCTTAACGCAGGAACTCATTCACAGCTCGCAGTTGTCGGTGGCATACTGACCATAGCGATTGCGGACGCATTTTCTGATGCGTTGGGAATACACATATCAGAAGAGTCAGAGAACAAGCACACAACAAAAGAAATCTGGCAGTCGACACTCGCGACATTCTTCTCAAAGCTCTTGTTTGCGTTGACATTCCTTGTTCCAGTACTGATGTTCAGGCTTGATGTGGCTGTGCTTGTGAGTATAGTATGGGGGCTTTTAGTACTTAGTGTGTTGAGTTATAGGATGGCAAAAGAACAGAACAAAAAAGCATGGAATGCGATAGCAGAACACATGAGTATAGCTGTTGTTGTAATATTTGCCACGCACTTCACAGGTGTTTGGATTGCGGCTATGTTCGCGTGATTTAGTTATTGAAAGAGACTGGACTGAATGTTTCTATTTCGTATTGAAAAAGTCCTTGATCAAGCTCATCTAATGTAGTCATGTCTTCAGCAATACAATGTTCAAGTGCTTTATGAGATCTTCCTAGTATGTTAAAGCACTGTTTCATGTATGATATGCAGATTTGTGATTCAATCTCGCAATCTATATGTTCTGTGTTGCTCTTGGCAAGTCTTTGTATGAGTTTTGTCTCATTTTCATGATAAGCTTCGAAATAATCAGCTACAGCAGAATTGTCATAGCAATTTGTTAGGGTGTGTTGTGATGGTTGTTCCCTTCTATGCGTGTTACCTTGTATATAGCCCATGGTAAGCCCGCTAATGAATACTAATGCTGTGAGAATTCCCTCTAATTTTCTCCTTGCCATATGCTTGTTATTTTAATTAGGTATATAAATATTGCTGGAATGACTACTTATGAATGGTATTAGTTATTTTATTTATTGCATCTGTAAAGAAATGATTCAACTGTTGGATTTATTAGGTTGTTCTTGACTTTTTTATTTTTGTTTAAAACTCACCACAATCTTTATATAGACTCGATTTTTCCTCAGCGTCATGGGTAAAAAGTCAAATGGGCTTAGGGCTGGAGTCAAATGCTCCAAGAGACGTAAACAAAGCAGATGGAGTGATAAATGGTTTGTTAAGAGGGCTTTGAACCTTAAGAAGAAATCAGACCCGCTTGTCGGCGCTAGTCAGGCTAAAGGAATAATTTTAGAGAAAGTACAGCTTGAAGCAAAACAGCCAAATTCTGCTATGAGGAAGTGCGCAAGAGTGCAGCTCATCAAAAATGGAAAGCAGATAACAGCATTCTTGCCAGGTGATGGTGCAACAAAGCTTGTCGATGAACACGATGAGGTTGTTATTGAATGTATTGGCGGTAATATGGGAAGATCAAAAGGCGATATGCCTGGTGTCAGATGGCAAGTCGTAAAAGTCAATGACCAGTCCCTCAACGCGCTTCTTAGAGGCAAGTTGGAAAAAGCGAGGAAGTGAATATGGCAATACTTGTATTCAACCGTTGGAGTGTCGAGGGAATAATAGTACAAGATCTTGGTCTTAAGGGTTATATAAATCTTGAACCAAGGATAGTTCCTATGACTGGCGGTAAGAGTGCAAAATTCAGATTCCACAAATCAAATGTATTCATAGTAGAACGCTTTATAAACAGGATTATGAATTCTGGCCATAGGGCTAAGAAGCACGAGATATCCTCTTATCATATTACAGGAAAGGGTCTTACTGCTTATGGTATTATGGAGAAGACTTTGGCGCTTATGGAGCAAAAGACTAATGAGAATCCTATAAGTGTGCTTGTAAAAGCTGTAGAGAACGCAGCTCCAAGGGAAGAAATCGTTACAATTGAATATGGTGGGGCTAAATACCCTAAAGCTGTTGAGGTCGCTCCGCAGAGAAGGATTGATCAGGCAGTCAAAAACATGGTCCAGAATTCTTATCAAAAGGCGTTTAATTCAAGAAAGAGCATGGTTGCGTGTCTTACTGATGAGATAATTAATGCATATCAGAAATCAGGTCTATCGGGTGCAATATCTAAGAAATTAGAGCTTGAAAGACAGTCAGACAGTTCAAGGTAATTGAGTTGAATGTTTGATAATTAGTGATCTGCATAAGGTTCTATTCTGTTAATTATTGATGATTTACAGTAATTTCTAATTACTTGGTAGAGGTTTTTTTCTTGATTCTTTATCAGCAAGAACGGAAATAGTATCGAAATTCGTATACTCGAACTCGTTTCAGTTTATAAATGGCAATATGTTTTTTGTTGTATTTTTTTTAGTTAAATTGGTGTTATAAGGGCTCTAATGGTTTATATCGAGTAACGGCAATTTAGGAAATAGGGGAAAAAACGGAATCTTTATATATAAGTTACACCTACCTAGTTCTGTTAGGTTAAATGAGAAGTTAACTAAAACACTCAACTGGGTTTCCACAATTATAATCTTTTGGGGGGTTTTGGTTTGCTTGCGTATGACGCCTCGTGCGCAGGCAATCATTTTCATTGGGTTTTCACATAATAATCTTTTTTGGGGGTTTGACGACCTTGCGCATGACGCCTCGTGTGCAGGGATCATTTTCATTGGGTTTTCACATAATAATCTTTTTGGGGGGTTGATTTGGACTGCTTGCGCATGGTGCCTCTGTGCGTAAGCAGATTCATTTTCTTTAATATGAATACTAACTATGGGGATAGTTGGAAAATTAAACTCAGAATGTTTGATTTTGTTCTTACTTTATTGTCTACAGCATTGATCTGACTTGTTACGATGGTGCTGGTTGGGCTGTATTATCTTGTGATGTTATATTGTCTACTATGGTGTTTTCTTTGTTTATATCTAGCGGAAACAGCTCTGGATTGGTTTGTCTGTTGGTTGGTGAGACTGATTAGATGTAGGTTCTGCGAAGAATATGATTATGCGCAAAAATTTCACAAAATTTTTGGCATCCTAAAAATTCGCTTTCAAAATAAATTACCCGGTCAAACTCTTCCCTTTAGGGTGGAGTAGGGCAATTTCTGCGGATTTTTATGATTTCTTTATTTCTGAATGCTGTTCAAGGTAGTTGGCGACAGATTCAAAAATAGCGGGTGGTGTGCTGTATATGTGTGGATTGTTGAACTTGAAGCCCCATCTTGATAAATATTCATTCATTGCTTTTTTGTAGTTTGCTAATGATCTACAACCTGTTCTTCCAAAGACTGGAGATTGTGGTCTTTTTGCACCTTTGCGGGGTGTTGGAACATTGTTCAGAATATCTATTAATTCTTGACATTTATCCTGGCACATTATATTGAATGTGCTTGGATATAACTGTGACTGTGGATGCTCATAGTCTGAGAGAATTTCAGTGAGTTTTGCTCTTGGTTCAAATGTCATTTTGGCGAGTATGAATAGGGCCTTTCAGACCCCTTCTTTATATCCTGTGCCCTCACATCCCGATCATGCTTATCATTGGAGTTTCTTTACGCAGGACAATGCGGTTATTCATTGCGGATTTAAATATGTTTTAGTGGGTGATTCCTGTGGAGTGTTTACAGATTACCTGTAAGGTCCTTTCTTGGGCGTTACTATGTCATTTATCACACATGCCTTCAGCAGATATACGTCCCTATCTTTTATTTGTTCGCGTGTGTATAGGGGGAGTGATGCTGCAGCGTCAATGGACAGTACATAGGGGTTTGATCCTGATTTAGGTATGCTTGCGTACCCGCAGATTTCAATATTGCCTGCATGATACACCACAGCAATGTCACCGTCTGATGGGGGATGTAATGTCTTTTCTGCTTTGCAGAGTATATCTTCTGCTTTGATTTCTATCTGTTTGAGGGCATCTACACGAACATACTTGAGGTCGCTTCTGTCTTGGGTGTTGGTTGCTTCAGAAATATATACGCCTATGTCAATTGTTTTTATTCCTGAGTGTATTCTCTTGAACAGTACTATGTCTCCGGGGGTGTAATCCCTGTCAAACACCTGGCCGAAAGCATCTTCGAGAGCAGTAATGCATTGCGCGACCTCTTCGCTTTTCTGGGTCTTGGCCTTATTGAAACTTCGTCTGTTGAAAAATTGTGAAATGTCTCCCGAAACACTAGTCCTTTCTATGCAGTTTTCTTCCCATTCGGATGGCACGTATTCTGCTGTGCTTAATCTTTCATCAAAGGCATTTAACCTTGATGTCTCATCGAGAAAGAATATCGGCCCTTCTATGGTCCCTCCTGCCAGATTCCTGAACTTCTCAAGATACTCCTTGGAAGGATCTTCTGGCAGCGTGATTTTGCCTGCTGCTTTTTCGACTAATTCTTCGACATTCATCTGAATGCCTGTTGATATTTCGACGAATCTTTCTAATCCCATGTGAATACCTATACTCTCTTGAGATGCATGATAAATCTTAATCTGTCTCAAGTGCGACAGACCATTGGAAGACTGATTCTGTATCCTCGCTCAGGCCTAGACTGTATGTTACTGTGGGGCGGACTGTGAATGGTCCTGGTATGTTTACTGGCATGGATGCCCTGAATTCGAGATTGTGTCCATTACCTTCTCTCCAGTATTCGTCGTTTATGCCTACTGCTGTCGAGAGGGATAGTGTTAAATTTTTTTTCTGGATATCATGCCCTGCTCTTACTTCTCCATATAATCCATCCCCTGCCTCAAAATCATAAGCGAGTGTCACGTTGAACTGCAATGGGCTTGTAAGCCCTATCCGCGCGTATACTTCCATAGACCTTGAAGGGTCGCCCTGAGGGAAAAGGAACAGGGCATAACCACTAGTGATGTTGAGGATTCCTATGTCGTTGCTGAGTTCAAACAAGACGTCGACCTCATTTACCCTCTCATCTGTCAGGTCGAGGTTACCGAAGAGGCCTATTGTCAGAAACCTGTAATTGATGGCTTCTAACATCTGTATGACAGGACCTTCAGAGAATCGCATGCCACGGTTGTAGTAGACACTGTTATAGGATGCACTGCTGGATAGGGTTATGTCTTCCAGAGGTGATTCTTGCGCTTCAGACTCAACAACAGGAGTCATAATATCCTCAAGCTCATCTGCCTCCTCTGCTGCTGCAGGACTAGTCAGTGAAATATATGCTGCTGCAACGGCTGTAGCTATGGATTTTATGTTTTTCATGGGTTGTACCTTTTTAATGTGTGAATTAAGACTGCAGATTTGAATGCTAGTGGTTAGCTGCAGAACAATTCATGTTATTTGTGTAGGGTTTAAGAATGTTTTGTTTTGTGACTACTTAGGAGTGTTTACATTGTTAGAGAAAAAGGTGTTCTCTGAATACTTCTATGAATATGTGATTTATGCCTGTATTTCTTTAAATTAGCAAACAAGAATTCCATCACAAATATCGTGCGATGACTCCTGAATAGGCTAGTATATCCCAAAGGATCATTTCTGACCGAGGAATGCGACATAGGACCTGTCTGGACTGAACAGGACTTGACCTGAGAAATATTCTTCTGCTGTACGCCTGAACTGATCCAGAGTAGGCTTTCTTGATGTCGCGACCACCAACTCATCACCAACATCGAAGCCAAGGCACCGCGATTTTTCAGGCAAATCACATATCCTGAATTTCATCTCGATATCACTGGTGTCATGATTGAATCCCACAAAATATTGGACATCATCAGGGCGAAAACCCAGCTTCTTGACTGTGTGGAACAGCCAGTTCCGCATTGATAGGTTGTCGTATTGTTTCAATATCCTCTCAATGTCACCATCACCGTTCTGGGCTGAAAAATATATCAGATCACCTGACTGCATGCCGCGTCTGATGTTTGCAAGTATTGAGGGATCCTTGTTCACATAGTTGGCGCCAAGATAGACTACTGTCTGCGGTGCTGGCCTCGTCACCTTCACTAAATACTCAAATCTGCAAAAATCCGATTGAAAGCCGCGGGGATTAAATCCTGCCTGCCTTGAATTTGTCATCGCGGTCTTCAGAATTATTTGGTTGATATCCACCAGATAGAAGTCAAGATCTTTGCCTCTTTTTCGGGCATGCTTCAGGATATCAATTGTCTTCAATGCGTCACCACAACCCAGGTCAAACAGCTTGGCCTTCTCATGGATCCCTGACACTATCATATCGATATTGTTGCTGATCAACATTGTCTCAGCATCATGCATGCCCGCGCTGTACTCCTTTGATCCTGTTAGAGCCAGGTAATCCTTTGCCTGCTCATCTGTCAGGTAGCAAAGCTTAGAATCATTCAAGTACCACTTGTTATCTTTTAGAAGACTCATAGGATAAGTTAGTGATAATACACTCATAAAACTGCTGTTACTGCGTATTTATCATTTAGTAATAATATCCCGTGATTTTATCGGTTTGATAAAGTTTAATCCTTTATTTCATCATGTCTATTTTGTTCTGGCTGGTATCTTTTAGAATATCAACTGGAACAGTCTGCCTGTGATAAAGGTCTCAAGCAGGGCAGAGATCAGGACAAGTCCTACTGCTATCAACAAGAGGATTGTTGCGTCTTTGAAGACATTCTTGAAACCAGGAGATCCTATCTTTTCATGCGTCATTGCCTTTGATGCAACCCCTCCAGCTATTGCTGCGATTAGGAGACCACTTACTTCTGGTATCAGATGTATCATGAAGACAAGCATCGCAAGCGCGCTGTGAGCTATTGATGAACTTATAGTCCTTATGACTAGCACTATGAAACTTGCAAACACAGAGCCATTAAGTATTATCAGAAACATAGCAGATGCTCCATAAAAAAAAGACAATACGAAACATATCATAAGTATCAATAATGAATGTGTGAAAAGACTGACAGCCTGGCTGGCAGAAAATGATGTGCTGCCGTCAATAAAACCCTTGATTTATTCTTCTGTGATTCCTTGCTGAAATTCCAGGAAACCCATCTGAAAATCAAACAATGAACTTCCAAAAATAAGACCTATCAGCACAAATCCTATGAACACACCAAGGAAAGCGAAAAGATATACCTCAAATATATCTTTGTGTATAGAGAAAAAATTCTTAAGACCGTGTATCGCTGCAGATTTTTCTTCCATAGAAACAAGCCGTATCATGGTTGGTACAAGGAAAAGAGTTGTTAGGAATATGACTGCTATTGATATCGCGCTCCTGAATATTAATGAAGCTATAGCAAAAGATATTATGCTAAAAAAAGCCGAAGAATAATGAGATGTAAGGTCTGTGCTTTACAACCTGAGGGCTGAAAAGCTCCTCGAGTACCATCACTTATTCCTCCTTTTATTCCTGTTTTCCATATAAGAATCAATACTTAAACTGTCAGAGCTGCAAGACAATACGTCAACTGCAGCAGGGTTTTTCTTGTTATCATCTTTGCTCCATCCAAATCTGTGCAATGTCCCTAAAAGCATACTCATAAGAGCAAGGACGAGAAAAACTTTACCTAAGCCGATGTCAAGACCCTTCATGAAGCCATAGGCTTTACCAATGCCAATTGTAGTTCTCTTGTCTTTCGTAACCGTAGCAACCTCGCACTCCTCTGACTTGTGTAGTGGTATTCCAACTTCAATGTCTGACTGCTCTTCTCTAACTCCAACATCGTTTTTTACCTCCATTGTAATATTGTATTCTGTATAAGAAAAAAAGTTCAATGTGTCAACAGCGTATACTTCTAATGTATATGCGCCATCTTTCCAGTCAACTGTGGTCTCAATTTCAGCAGTGTATGCCTCTCCAATCTTTAGGGGGATGCTTTGGAAATAATCATGATGATTCCTAAGCTCGGCAATAACTTTTGAAACTCCGCTGATGTCATCCACATTTAGGCTTACTTTTACCAGATCACCTCTGAAGACTTTGTCAGGGACACTAAAAGTAATGTCAGGGCCACTCGAATCAACAATAAAAATATCCCTTTCATCACTCTGACCGACGTTGCCTGTATTGTCGACACATTGAACACTCCACCTATGTCCTCCTTTTGCCATCTCTGCGGGCCAGATAATACTCGCATCCTGCCGCGCTTTATGCTGCTGTAATCTCTTGTTGTCCACGTAGACCTTGCAGTCCATGTCATTATCGTAGTTGTCCAGCACACTATAGTTTAGGTTCACATGTATGTCACTTGTACTGTTGTTGTCTGGGTTGGAAAGCACAATCTGCGGAGGACTTTTATCAATTCTTATCCGATTTGTCTGCTCAGCCTGGTTATCAAATGAGTCCGCCGCGCGAACCGCAAATTCGTTCGGTCCGTCATTCCAATCCGAAATATTTATTTTGAAGATGGAGTCAACTAATGTCTCATTGCCGTCACGAACAAAATATACATCACTAATACCGTTGTTGTCGGTGACCTCAAACTCCAGATACGTCGAGTCTGCAATAATCTTATTATTTTCTGGAGTAGTCATCACTATGGTTGGTGGTGTCTTGTCTAACAAATAAGTCCATGTATTACTGTAGCTAGTCCATCCTGCGATGTATTCGCATTCAATACTCCAGGAGTGTTCTCCTTCATCCATCTCACTATTTTCAACAGATACAATTTGCATGCTTTTTGCTGCTATGTCCTTTCTGTACTCTACGCCGTCGATGTAGATACTGCATTGCATCACTGAGTCGGTGTTATCCACAGCACGGAAGCTAAATTTACTTCCTATGCCCACAGCGGCTTTGTCGCTGGGAGATACTAAAGTTAAGTTTGGTGGAACATTATTGACGATGAACATACCTTTTGATATAATTGATTCATCGCCATTGTAATTTGATGAAAAAGAAAAACACACTCGCTGCCCATCTGTAAAACTTGTAAATACCGTGTCTCCAGTATAGGCGTTATCAATCAGGGACAGCTTTGTGCGCTTTTCAAGATTGTGCTCATTACATCCGACCCATGAGAAAAAGACATCATCGATGTCAGTTTCAGGGTCAGAAATACTCGTCTTCACTTGGTAGATCATATCTTGTTTTATGTAATCGCCGTCGTTGAGCATGTTGCCAAAAAAATTCATTGGTTGGTGGTTGTTAATAATCTTGAAATTGTTATCAGCAAGAGCTAAAGCTGGCGTAACTAAGAATGGCAAAAGCGTATTTACACTTTTTTTCATGGCTACAACCTCTTTTTTTTAGCAGAACGCACTTCCTACATGCATCCCCTACTGCTACCAGCATTATGCAATCACTGAGACCTTGCAAAGGCTTTAGTGTGATAAATGTAGTCGATGTATGTTTTTGTATACTGGTATTGTTTTGTATATAAAGACTACTATTTAAATGTTTGGGTTTTTGTATTTTAAGAAAAAGAGAGTGAAATAATTGAAATTGGATTAATTATTGGGTTTTGAGAGTGGGTGTTCTCTTACTGGTTTTGGTGTTACTAATCTCTCGAAGGCTATCCTTTTTGTGTGCTTTTGCGGGTTTTCGGATGTATCCTTCAGGCCAAGCACGTTGTAGTGCCTTTTTGGTGTTGTGGACCGTTTCTGGGCCTCTCTTGTGATGTGTTGATCGTATGTATTGTTTGTAGTATAATTCATTTTTGTTTACCTCTGTTTTGATACTATGTGGTATGAGAAAGATGTGTTTGTTTATAAATGTTTTGTTTTGTTATCACTGTTTGGTGGTTAACTATTTCAGTTGTCTGGAACAGAATTCGGCCAAAGCGTAATCAAACCCAATATTTCGCTTGTTTGAGGATTTGTCCGTTCTTTGGCATTGTAGTTGTGAACTGCTGTTGTAAAGTCGTGTGATGTTCCGTAAACCAAAGGATTGATGACTTGATCAGACCCTGCAACCTGTCTAGTCGCATACCTATCTCGTTCTTTTTGTTTCTCTTCAAAAGCAGCCTCTTCGTATCTGCAATCACCACCACCCATCCTACAAGTCAACAAAGGTCGAAGTGTGTCACCTGCTGCCTGATTGAGTTCGGGTGTTTCTGTCTGTCTTGGAGTCACAAAACCTTCCAGCATGACCCTCTGGTTAACATCTATACCAGAAAGACCGCTGTATTCCTCATCCGCACCGTAATTTCGGCAACTGAAAATGAATCTTTCTACGGCATCTTCAATCCTATCTCGAAGAGACGGGGTCATCCCTGTTTCATTTGCCTCGTGGTTAAGGGCCATTATCTCATTCGAGTCGTCGCTGCATTCTAGATTTCTGGTTTCTTGATATGTGAAGAACTCATCTAAATTAGTGATGTTCTCCTGTATAAATTCATCTTGAGACCAGTCAGAGAGTATGCCTTCAGAAAAATAATTCTCAACACCATATTCATGATGCAAAAATCGTAATATCGCATAAATATCATTCTGGGGGTGATATACTTCTTCTTGGATCAAAAATGGTGAATCAAATTCTCCATTGTTAATTTCATGAAGCTGAGGGATGAAGACCATGAGTTTTGTTGCGTCGTCAGGGACGTTGTAGTCAATATGTCTGACGCAAGGAATTGTTTGGGGAAAATTGTCAACGATCTCTTGGACGCGAACTTGTCTATCTCTAGTTTCAGTGTCCTGTTCGCCTAATGTGCTGTTCAGAACTCCATCAATTGAACTTAAAGCAGTCCCTGTTGCTGCCACTGCTGCGGTAGCTCCTAGAAATCTTAGGAAATCTCTTCTTGACGGATTTTGTGAAGACATTTGAACACCTCGTTTAATGATATGAATGGTTTAGAGCTTCTTTATAAATGTTTTGTTTTGTTGTCACTGATAAGTGCTGACATAATTCTAATTTAGAACGGTAAATCAAATGATTATATTTTCTTTTCAAACACCTTGTCTTGTGATTCATGCTCAATATCAGAAAAACTAGTCAGTATTAGGACTTGAGTTCTCATCTATATATGGGTTGTTGTTTTTAAGTCTGATTGAAAATACAGGATTTTTAACAAACATTTATATAAGAGATATCACTATTCACCAATAGCAAACAATATTTTATTGTTATTATTATACAAAAACTAAGAGGTGGGTGTGTTTAAGTCTTTAATGGCGTTTTATAAGCTTTTAAATGCGTTAAAACGTGGTTATTATCATTAAAAGCATTATATTTGGAGGCCTTGAATAAAATGAACATAAAAACTGTTGTATACTTGATTTTAGCTGTATTTCTCGCATTTAGTGTTTCAGCAATCGGTCCGATTAGTATTCTTGGGGCAGACGTTGAAGTATCTGGAGCGCCAGGCGAGATAAACAATTCACAATCAATAACTGTTCAAAACACAGACACAGCAGACTTTGATGTTGTTAATTTCACAGTCACAGAGCTGGTAGATGGAACAGAAACAATACCTGTTTCTGCAGTCACACTTACACCTACTACAGCAGATATTTCTGCAGGAGCTGATCAGATAGTCAATGTCCTTGTAAGCATACCATCAGGCCAGAAGGCAGGAACTTACACAGGCACAATTGAAGCAAGGTATGATGAACTAACACATGACAGTACTACTCTAACTGTTGAGGTTCGGTCAGTACCTGGTTACACTGCATCAGCAGAAAGCCTCACAGTCGCACAAGGCCTGAGTGGACAGATAACAGTCACAATAACAAACACAGGTAATGATGATATAACAGGACTTGATTATGAACTGACACCAACATTCACATCAGGTGCAAACACACTAACTACATCAAGTGCTGCTACAGGCACACTTAATGTTAATCATGATTCAACTGTAACATTACCTGTTGTATTCAACCCGCCTGCAGATCAGGCAACAGGAGCATACAGTGGTGGTGTTAATTTTTCATATGCTGGTGTCAATAGGACATTAGATCTTGCAGTCACTATCAGAGCACAGCAGACTACCTTGTCAATGCCGCATGTAGAATATGCAGAAAGCAACAGGGAAGAGAATGTGTCTAAAACAATCACAATCGAGAACACAGGAGACTTTGGTCTTACAGGTATAACTTTGACAACAACCGCTCCAGATACAGTGATTGAAAACGTAGCCCCTGCATCACTAACAGCAGGATCAAGCTTTACAACCACTGTTACAACATACATAGATGATGATACTGCCTCTGGTGTAAAAGACATAGGAGACCTTGTTTTCAGCTCAGATCAGCTTGATCAGACATCAAACATAGTCACAAATGTTGAGTCAATGCTTTCATTTGAAAGGGTAAGAGTCAGCATAGATGGTGGATCGTGGGATACAGTATCAGATGGTGATACAGTAGATGATGATGCTAAACCTGGAGATTCTTTTGCAGTCAAGGTCAGGCTCGAAAACACATTTGATAATGATGATGGATTTGACATAGATGATATCACAGTCTTTGCCACTTTTTTTGAAGCAGGAGAAGACAGAGACGATGTAGATGGAGAGACAGATGAATTCGATGTTGACGCAGGTGATGAATCTGACGAAGAAGTTATTGACTTTGACGAAGATGAGATTGACTGGGAAGCTCCTTATGGAGAACTCTTAGTTACTCTTTACGCTACCGGAAGAGACAGGAACAACGCGGTACATAGGGCATATTTGAATTTCTCAGTAAATCTTGACAGAGAGAACAGGGCGGAATTCATCTTCACAAGGCTCGATGCACCTTCGACAGCGTCATGCGGAAGATCAATCACATTGTATGCTGACGGAAGATCCATTGGCACCAAGAGTGATGATGAAGTTGTACTGAAATTCAATAGCGACTCATTAAGCATAAGCATTTCAGAAGAGTTTGAGATGGGTGCGTATGATGATGACAATTGTATAGCATTTGAGGATGATGAGGATGACTGTACAGAATTTGAGTACAGGAAGTCAATCAATATTCCTGCAGATGTTCGCGAAGGCAGTCACAAGATAACTGCAAAACTATTCAGGGATGGCGGAAGTAGACAGACAGATGAAAAGGATATACAAGTCACGGTAGAGTGTGGAGAAGGAACTTCCAGCAGTGGAACTTCATCTTCAGGCAGCACAACTGGGACAACAACAGACACAACCGCACCTTCAGGAACACAGACAACAACATCAGGTATTGATGTGTTCTACGGAAGCGGAGATCCGCAGACAGGAAGCCAGGGCGCAGTAGCGTCATCAACAAAGATAACAGACTTGTCAAATAACCAAGGATTCAGAGGATCAGGAGTGTATATTGCATTGCTTTCATTGCTCAGTATCTTTGTCGTTGTTGGAATAGTCGTGCTTGTTGTGTATATGGTAACAAAACCTAAAGTATAATTTTTTTGTTTCTTTTTACCATTTGTGCAGATTCGAGTTAATTGATGATGAGAAAAAATCAACAAAAGGATGATGCTTTGAGAATCTATTTTTAAAAAGAACCTAGATATTCCTGATAGTCTTGGGTTTAATTTCAAGACATTTCTTCTGCATTCTGTTAAGTGCTTCCATATATCCTGAGTGTGAACCATGACTTTTTAGTCTTGAGTGCTCATCCTTAAGTCTACAGAGGAATGTATTCATCTTACACATCACCTCCTCTTCATTCTCAACAAGAACACTTATGAAGCCATCAAGCACGTCATCTGCATCAAGCACCTTGTTTTGTGACTTCTCATACACCTGAATCTTTATTAGGATATTCTTAACATCTTCATCTATATTGCTCAACTGAGTTGAGTATTTCAGACATTTTTTACCACCATCATCAAAGAAAATGCTAAGGTGCGCACCATCCCTTACAGAAAAATCATCAACTTCTATTTTATTGACATTAACACGAATACACTTCATAAATAATCATATCGAGACTCATATTATATAAAATCTATGATGGGGGTATGTAATAAGTCAACACTATCTGCAGTCTGTAGTAACAAATGGGTTGCCTGTGCCCGCACAACCAATAACAAATAAGCTGCTTGTGCTATCATCACCTCTCCTATCTTGCCAATTTCAGCACCAACAAAGCTGCCTGCGTCACCGTTGCCGCCTAGCGAGCCTAAGACCTTAACTGAAAAACCTAACGTAGTTGGGCGAACACATTAAAAAACACAATAGTGCGAGCGCGGCAATGGTATAGCGCAGGCAGCCAAACCATGCTAGGTCAGGAAGGCAAAGAATCTGGTTAGGGATGTAAATATTCAATGTAAATCGTGCAAAAAACTCATTTAAAGAATCAATAGGGGAAAAAGCCTTCGGAAATATGAAGATAGTTCAAATCTTCTTTGTCAAACTGAACCCTGGGTCTATTGATTATGGATGTTGGTTTTCGATTTGACATTCATCTCAGAAGGTCATACAAAGCTTTCATACGGGCCTTGTCCTCAAGGTCCTTGTCTGCGATAAGACGAAATAGCCTTTTTACTTCAGGAAACACCGAATGATCTGCTATATGTTCATAATACTCTATATTGGTATTGATTTGGTCTATTGCTATCTTAAGAGAGTCTTTGGCAGAATCAACATCTATTATTTTTTTTATAAAACTATCATCAATAACTATTTCAGGGGCTTTGAATTTTATAGAAAGACCGCGTTTCATTATGTTTTGTAAGTTCAGGTGTTTTAGCATATGGGTGTCGTCTTCCCCATCTTTTATCATGAGCTGTAAGAATTCTTTGAACTTATCATCTCTGCATTCATCAAAGAGCCTTTTTAGCATTTGAATGAATTCTTCTTTCTTTTTCAACGCTTCAAATATGGCTCCTCTTAATGCACCAATCATGATAAACACCTCTTTAAAAGAATCAATCTTGTTTTGTTTATAATAGTTTTGGTGAAGCATGGTAAGTTTTTTATACAGCATATTATCTCTATTTTTTACAGAGGTGAAGAGGGGGTAAAATGAAAGACATCAGAGTCCAGATTGGTAGTGTGCTCACAAAAGATAAACATAATAGCCTAATAGAATTTTTCCAGCAGCAATGCGGAGCATCAAGTTGGGAAGAACAGGTCACTTATCACTATGAAGCGCCAGTTGAAGCCATAATACAGAAGAAAAGCACATTCTCAAGACTTGTCACAAAGAAAGGCAGTGAAAGAGTTGAGCTCAGATTCAATAGAGATGATTTCGGGCAGCTCGAGAACATGTTCAAGATGTTCGGCTACCCTATTAAAGTAAAGTGGTTTCGGAAACGACATACTTTCCAGTGGAGAGGATTTGATATATTCATAGATGACAAGCGTGGATATGGAATGACTTTTTCAATGTCTAAGAAATCAGATGCTGCTGGTCAGGCATACGCAACACTTGAGATGCAGAAATCATTCAAGGATCTTGATCTTGAAGTAACGCCAAAAGACGAGTTCGATAAGAAATATCAGAACTACATGCAGAACTGGAAAGCTATGCTTGAGTGAATCAAAGACCCTGCAGCAAGCTGCAGGAAACTCGAGTTAACAATCAGGCACATCTCTGTTCGTTGTAATCTTCTGTGTCATACTTGCTGACTACCTGGGAGTGCTTTGGTGCGCGCTCCTCAATCCTGCTGAGAGCATCATCAACATAGAAGTTCTCTGCCTGTTCGACTGAACAGCCATAATTCTCCAACATGTCGTCAAGTTCTTCCCTATCATTGTTGCCCAAAGCGCATTCTGCGTAAGTTGCTGCTATCAATGCCTTGTCAGCAGAAGAGTAATTTCTTGGCTGTTCAGCTTTGAATGCATCGCTGATGTCATTTGCACCGTCGTTGAAATTAAGGTCTCCTGTGTCAGCGAACAGTGTGTTGTACAGACTGTTGCTTACTTCATGCTGCTCGACATGTGTCTTGCCATCCTCTTCAATCTCTATGCTGATGTAGTCATCACCTGCAAGAGCGCTGACCCTGCTGAAATCCGGCAGGTCGTTATGCTCGTATGCCTCGAGACCATCATCTGTTATCTCATCGCTGATGTCATGTGCACCGTCGTTGTAATTGAGGTCCATGTCTGCGAATAGTCTGTTTCCGAGATTCTCTGTTGCAGGACGCTCAACATAGATCTTACCATCCTGTTCTATTTCGATGCTGACATAGTCATCATCTGCTGCAGCACAAAGATCGAAATTAGGCAGTTTTGGCTCTGCGACATCGTCCCTTGGACTATCAAGCACTGTGTGTTTTGTGTTGTTGTTGCTTGATGTTGTTATTGTGTTATCTGTTATGCTGTAAATCTCTGTGATTGGTGCGAGCTGGTCAAATGTGTATGTCTGCTCTGCGACATCATCATTCTCTTGCGGTATTGTAGCAACATCCTTAGCGCGCTGGCGCTCTATGACATCATCCCTTGGACTATCAAGCACTGTGTGCTTTGTGACTCCATTGCGTGACTCTGTTATTGTGTTGTCAGTTACGCGGTAGATTTCTGTTATCGGAGCGAGTCTTTTAAATCTAAGATATGGTAATGCTCCGACATCATCTACAGAAGCGCTTGCACCTGTTGTGTCAGACTGCTCTGCGCAGCTTGGCTCAGATGCTTCGAGAGCTCTGAGTACAGCAATAGTGGCCTGATATTTATCTGGATCTTTGATACGCTCGTCGCCTACTCCAATCACGACGCGCCTATTGTCGCCGAAGTTGTTACCCCAAGTTTCAGTTTCACCATAACTCCTTACCTGGATTATGTTGAGGCCGGCGAGGTCTAATGTACGCACATCGTTCCTGGTCTTGATGGCCCTGTCCATGGCAATAACATCATTGCCGTGCTGGTCGTTGTTGTTCCTGTCGCCTGCGTAATCGATACTAGCAAAGCCTGCAATACTGATATCCCTATGGCCCTTACTGTACCATTCGCGTACAGTTTGCGAAAGAATCTTGAATGCATTGGGATCAGAATATTCGGATGAGCCCTGTTCCATCTCAAGCGTCAAGAGGCATTTGCTACTGGGCTCGGTGGTAGGGGAAGTGGGCTCGGGCTGAGGTGTTGCCTGTGCCACTGCTGTATCTTCTGGATTACTTGGCTCTGACGGCACAGTGGGTGTCGGTGCCTGCGCCACTTCTGTTTCCATTGGCTGTATCTTCACAGTCTGCGCAACACGCGATCTCCTGGAGCCAAACTGTTCAACTAGACCATCCAGTGTGTAACGCTCTTCAGAGACCAGAACTATCCTGTTGTCAGCTGCGTCACGTCCGAAGATATTGATTCCTTCGTATCCCTTGACTTGGCCAATAACCATATCCTCCAGATCGTTCTTATCCTTGAATGCAACCAGTAGGTTCCTCGCATCCCAGCTCCTGTCCCTTCCACGACGAGGAGCTTTGCTCTGGGCATCGTTGCTGTCTGTACTTGAAAAACCATAGAGGTTGAACACCCTCTGACCGCTTTTGTATCTTGAAAGTATATCCTGCTCAAATGAGGCTGGATCATTGTATTCATCGGAATTGAAATCATAATTTAGTATGAGATTGTCATCTGAGCCACTGTCAACCGGACTTGCAGTTATCTGCTGCTCGTCAAGGGTCACTACGGTATTGTCAGTTTTAGTGATATTGTATATAACATCATTGAGTGATGTGTTGCCAATATGTGCTGGTAATGCAGGTGGTGTCTTCTGCTGGATAGTGAAATGTGGCTCAGCGTCCTTGTTCTGTTGTGTATCATCACTGTTGAGATAATTACTTATCCCTATGTATGTACCTACAGCTCCAATTCCTACAAGAGCAACAGCGCCGGCTTTTTTCATGAACCCGCTAAAGTAGTCTTTTGTGGGGTTTATAGCAGCATTATTTGTTTTTGCCTGCTTTTCCTGTCTTCTTTTTTCTTTTAGCTCTTCCTTTTCGTCTTTTCTCATGAGTTTGTAGACTGTTCTTAGGTCTCTTTTGACGTCGCGGTATAGCTCAGGAAAGTCCTTTTTCAGTGTAACTGGCTTTTTGTATCCAATACCAAAGTACATAGCCACTCTTCCTGCGAGACCTGCTTTTTCAGCACTTATCATCGCTTTAATTTCTTTATCGACAATCTCCCGTTTACTGGGTTTTGTGCATGAAATCATGTAATCTTTAATCTCGTCTAGCTGTCTTTGAATATCTTCTGGATTATCATATATTTCAGGGGTTTCCCTTATCTGAAATTCTAGAAATGGTAGGGTCTGTGCACCTAGACGAATTACTTCATCATGTGTTTTGACTTGTTCTTTTATGAATTCCTCCTGTTCTTCAGGAGACATATTATTTAGGGTCTCTTGTTCTTTTTTTATGATTTTTTTCCTAAGAAGATCTTGATCGACATATCTGTCTTTGATGAATGACTCCTCACCTTTGTATCTTGGTATTTCTTCCTGATCGGTATTTACATCATCATAATGAGTGTCTTCTTCAGGGTTGTGGACTTTTTCTTCAATTGTATCATCTGCTGTTCTGGCTGTCTCAGGGTTGAAATTAACACTCTCTTTCTCAAGCACTTCCAAAGCGCCTTCTAGATCTATGTGGTGCTGTGAATCCCTTTCTTGTTTAGATTTGTCTTTTTTGGCCATTTTAGCGTTTCTCCTTACGGAATTTAATGATATTTACTCTTTGATATATGGGGAATCAGTAGTTATATTTAAATATTGCCTTTTTTGTCACTGGTGGGTAGTCATATCACCGAAAGGTTTAAATATTAGTTGCTTATTTGTCACTGGTATGAGACGAAATGAATATTCAAGAGGGGTGAGAAGTGCAAGTTGGCCAGTAGCAAATTTTCAGGTCGCTTATGACCACTTAATGGCTGATGGGCAAAGACAAGAAGATGAGGGTCATGTGGCAAAACCTGACTTTCAAGGCGCACTTGATGCAGTGCATAATGATCTTGACAGGCAGATAGAATCTAAAGGAAATAGAACTGTCACAGAATTTAAACCAAGAAGGATTGGGGAGAAACAATCTAAAACTCGGTATGGTTGTAATAATGATGTGCCTGCAGTACAAACCTCTTATGTTCATGTGCGAATACCTGCTTTGAATCCAGCATATCATGTTCCTGAAAAGAAGCAGATTACTCAACAGGCAGCTTTAAACCCTTTATATCATGTACTTGGTAGGCGGCAGATTAATCCGACATCTTCGATTGGTGTAAAGCAAGATAATATTGTAGATGTTGAATTTACTGAAGTGGATCCTTTAGATAAGGTTTCAAAAGCAGAAAGGGCTCGAATAGCTAATAGTGCTGTAAGAACTAATGTCTACGCACAGCGAAATGGTGCAATGCAGTACAAAAAAGCTTCCTGAACAAAAACATTTAAAATATAATGATTTATTCTTCCTTTTAATCCCTGTGTAGCATAACGGTGGTGCGTCCGGCTGTAGCTAATCAGCACCCACAGACATGGCATCTAGCCTAGAAGGAAAGTGGGACAGCAGTCACCGGAAGGTCGCTGGTTCAAATGGGAATCGGAGTATTTTTCCGTTTTCAAGAAAATCCGGCCACAGGGATTTTTTATTACTTCTGATTAAGGCATCAAATACATCCTAACAATATCTCTACTACTTAACCACTACTTTCCATCTGGTTGCAAGGATGTTTTATTACTTCTGAGTTGTGATTATGCGAAACATTTATAAATTGTAAAAGGGAATTCTGAGCATCAAGATGGCTCTAAAGCTTGAAATCACAAAGAAATTGGAAGAGATTGAGGATTTAGATAATTCCATCACTATACTGAACATGCCTTCTGCTAACTATTGTGAAAAAAGTTCTGAACTGGTAGAATTAGATATGGGTGTATTGGAACAAGCATGTAAAGGTTGCGTGACGCAAGGAATCAAAATTAATGAAAGATTATCTATGAGCGAGATAAAACAGGTTATTGATTATTTCTCTGCGAATTATGATGCAAAGTTCATCACAATTAATGGAAGAGGAAATCCACTTCATCCAAGATTGACAGACGAAACTATGGAAAAAATAAAATATTCTAATACCAAGGGCATCCAATCTTATATTTTTACTGCAGGAAATAATCTTGATGTGCGAACCTGCAATTTTCTGGCTGAAAATGAGACCAATGTGATGATAAGTTTATTTGGAAATAGATTCATAGATGATGAATTTTTTGCTGGAAAAGAATATCAGGCATCCAAAAAGCCATTACAGAATCAGGCGGAAATCGCGAGAAATCTAAGAAGATTGATTTCGACCTATGAAGATCATCCTAACCGGCCAACAGAAAGTACGACGAGGCTAGGTATGAATTATGTTGTTTCAATAAATGATCTGGACGATGATGGGCAGAAGGTAGCGAGATTAAGGATGTCTGCTAATGAAAATAGGATATTCTTCATTTGCAATACTGATTTCCAGCCACATCCTAACTTAGACACTCAAAAACGTCTTGAAGAATTAGCTAAAAGGCATAGTGATTTTGGTCTTGCGCACAGTACATCTGTCAATGGACAATGCCAGATGGGTGCGGGTTCATCTGCAACAGTTGATTATGATGGTGAACTTTATAGATGTCCATATATGTGTGGGAAAGGTGATGGAAAAATCACAAAACTATCTGGAAATGATACAAAACAAGTTTTGTTAGGGTATTTGCGAGATAGAGATTATTCTTGTATATTGAGAAGAACTTTGAAGGCATAAGTTTGGTGTGTTTTTGTTTTAGCACATCACTAATACTCAAAACTTTCTCAACATCCTGCCGCAGGGATATTTTATTACTTCTGAGTAGTTATTCTTCGAAAGGTTTATTAAGTCTTTATTTGCTCTTATTTACATGACATTAGTTTATCATGGTACAAACATACGCGCGGGGATATCAATAGCTAGAGTTGGCGCAATTCTTTCACCTTTAGAACAAAAAATTGAGTTTTTGGAGCGGATATTTCGTGAGCAACCATCCAGAAGTTTTGAAAAAGAATATCCTGGAAAGACAATTGACCAATTTGCTTTAGAATGGGTATCTACTCATTATGGTGAATGCGAAATTGAACATAGGGTGAAATGTATAACTGTGGTAAATAATATTGAACCAACTAAAAAATATGCTTTGAATTTTGAATATGGTGATGGGGGTTTAATTTTAGGAATTGATGTAGATGATTCCTGTATAGAAAGTCTTAGCGAACACTATCTCAATCCAGATATCAAATATGTTCGGGGTGAATTATATATTGATACATTGAAAAAGATCTTCTTATCTCCAACTGCAAAAAGGAGACATGAATCTCAAATAAGACAAGAATTTGAATTTTATAACCCTCAATATTTCACAATAGAATAAAAAGCCAAAGCCCCTCATCTATTTAGCTGATTGAACTTAACACAGCATAAACGGTCATTACTCATGCATTTTTGCGCGCTCCTTATGTGCTGGTTGTATATCCTTTGTTAAGGTATTTTATATTGGGATTCCCTGATGGGTGACTGTAGGCATTCAGCAAGACAACTTGAAAAGATATCATTCTGTGTAATGTGGATCATATTAGACCATAATCAGATGCCTGAACCTAGACTTTTGCGTTTTTGACAAATACGTGCTTTTTTAGCACATTTATGTAGTCTTTGGGTTTCTGGATGTGTTTACGTATCCATTGTATTCCTTTATATGCTATCAATTGTAGATATC